>NZ_JBEZVJ010000005.1:0-192098 GCF_040636935.1 Streptomyces sp. NPDC032940
GCTGATGGCCAACTTCTTCGCCCAGACCCAGGCCCTCGCCTTCGGCAAGACCCCGGACGAGGTGCGGGCCGAGGGAGTGCCGGAGGAACTGGTCCCGCACAAGACGTTCCACGGCAACCACCCGACGACGACGATCCTGGCCGGCGAGCTGACCCCGTCGGTGCTCGGCCAGCTGATCGCCCTCTACGAGCACAAGGTGTTCGTCCAGGGCGCGGTGTGGGACATCGACTCCTTCGACCAGTGGGGCGTCGAGCTCGGCAAGGTCCTCGCCAAGCGCGTCGAACCCGCCCTGACCGAGGGCGCCGACGTGCCCGGTCTCGACCCGTCCACGGCCGCGCTGGTGGCCGCCTACCGTGAACTGAAGGAAGTGCACTGACATGCAGATCGGTCTCGTTGGTCTCGGCAAGATGGGCGGCAACATGCGCGAGCGCCTGCGCAACGCCGGCCACACCGTCGTCGGATACGACACCAATCCGGAGAAGGCCGACGTCGCCAGCCTGGTCGAGCTCGTCGAGCAGCTCGAACGGCCGCGCGCGGTCTGGGTGATGGTCCCGGCCGGGGCCGCCACACAGCACGTCATCGACCAGCTCGGTTCGCTGCTCAAGCCCGGCGACACCGTCATCGACGGCGGCAACTCCCGCTGGACGGACGACGAGAAGCACGCCGAGGAGCTCGGCAAGCGCGGCATCAACTTCGTCGACGCGGGCGTCTCGGGCGGTGTGTGGGGGCTGAAGAACGGCTACGCCCTGATGGTCGGCGGCGAGAAGGAGCACGTCGACGACCTCAAGCCGATCTTCGACGCCCTCAAGCCGGACGGCCCGTACGGCTACGTCCACGCGGGCAAGGTGGGTGCCGGGCACTTCTCCAAGATGGTCCACAACGGCATCGAGTACGCCATGATGCAGGCCTACGCCGAGGGCTGGGAGCTGCTGGAGAAGGTCGATTCCGTGGACAACGTCCGCGAGGTCTTCCGGTCCTGGCAGGAGGGCACGGTCATCCGCTCCTGGCTCCTCGACCTGGCGGTCAACGCCCTCGACGAGGACCAGCACCTGGAGGGGCTGCGCGGTTACGCCGAGGACTCCGGCGAAGGCCGCTGGACCGTCGAGGCGGCCGTCGACAACGCGGTGCCGCTGCCGGCGATCACCGCGTCGCTGTTCGCGCGGTTCGCGTCCCGGCAGGACGACTCGCCGCAGATGAAGATGATCGCCGCACTGCGCAACCAGTTCGGCGGGCACGCCGTGGAGTCGGCGAAGAAGTGATCCGCTCGCACGCCCCCGCTCGGCCCGCCGGCCGGGCGGGGGCGTCGGCGTGTCAGCGGCCCGCGCATCCCCGCACCGCGTGCCGCGCGGCCGGCCTGACCGGGGCGTTCGCCGCGCCGTGGACGCGGTGGAGGACGCCCTGCTCCCGGCATGCCTCCGGCTCGCCGTCCGCGGACTCGAGGAGGGCGGCGGCGACCACGTCGCCGGAGGCCGGGACGCCCTCGCCGCCGTCGCCGCGCTCGGCTTCCCTCACGACGACATGTGCGCCACCGCGTCCAGGTGGGGCAGATGGTGGTCGAGGCGCTCCCGCTTGGTGCGCAGATAGGTGATGTTGCTCTCGCACGGTGGTATCAGCAGCGGCACCTGCTCGGCGACCTGGATGCCGTGCCGCACCAACGCCTCGCGCTTGCGGGGGTTGTTGGACATCAGGCGCACCGACCGCACGCCCAGGTCGTCCAGGATGCGGGCGGCGACGCCGTAGTCGCGGGCGTCCACCGGCAGGCCGAGCGCGAGATTGGCCTCGACCGTGTCCAGTCCCTCCGCCTGCAACGCCATGGCGCGCAGCTTGGCCAGCAGGCCGATGCCGCGTCCCTCGTGCCCGCGCAGATAGACGACGACGCCGCTGCCCTCGGCGGCCACGGACCGCAGCGCGGAGGCCAGTTGGTCGCCGCACTCGCAGTGCCGGGAGCCGAACGCGTCCCCGGTGAGGCACTCCGAGTGCAGCCGGGTCAGGACGCGGTCGGGACCCGGATCGCCGTACACCAGGGCCACCTGTTCGTCACCGCGCTCGTGGTCGAAGTAGCCGACCGCCTGGAATTGTCCGTACACGGTGGGCAGCGGCACATTCACCACGCGTTCCACATCCGTGCGTCGGGGTGACTTCTTGCCGAGTACGCCAATGTTTTCTGTCATGATTCTCGAGTTCCTCAGCCGGGGTTCTGAGCGGAGACGAAAGGCCGTGCGGAAATGGACGTTTCACTGGTGCCGGCGGACACGACGGAGGATGTGCGCAGGCGGGGCGCCGGGCTGGCGCGGCAGGTCGCCGTGCTGCCCGTGGGGAGCTTCGAACAGCACGGCCCGTACCTGCCGCTGGCGACCGACACCCTCGTGGCCTGCGCCATCGCCCGGGAGATCGCCGACGCGTATCCGGTGCACCTCCTCCCGCCGGTGACGATCGGCTGCTCGCACGAGCACGCGGACTGGCCGGGCACGGTCAGCATCTCCTCGGTGACCCTTCACGCGGTGGTACAGGACGTCGCGGCCTCGCTGCGCCGCTCGGGCGTCGAGGCGCTGGTGCTGGTCAACGGGCACGGCGGGAACTACGTCCTGGGCAACGTCGTCCAGGAGTCCACCGCGCGCGGCGAACGGATGGCGCTGTTCCCGGCCGCGGAGGACTGGGAGGCGGCTCGGCAGCGGGCCGGGGTGGCCACGTCGCTGCTCACCGACATGCACGCCGGGGAAATCGAGACGTCGATTCTTCTGCACAAGCATCCCGAATGTGTCCGGCCCGGTTACGAGGCCGCTGATTTCGTCGCCGACGACCGGCGTCATCTGCTCTCCCTCGGCATGTCCGCCTATACCGATTCCGGTGTCATCGGACGTCCTTCACTGGCGTCGGCGGAAAAGGGAAGGGAACTCCTCGCCGGCCTCGTGGAATCCTTCGGTGAGTACGTCGCGCTGCTCACGTCGGTGACGGTGACGGTTCCCCCGCAGGGCGGCGAGCGAGGGTAGTGCCCGCCGGGCGCGTGGTGTGGCTCGGGCCCCGGCACCGCTTTCGAGGGGGCGCGCCGGCGGACGGCGAGGACGACGGCGCCGGGCAGGCTCGCCACGAGGCCGAGCACCCCGTACACGACGGCCACACCCAGTCCGCTGCCCGCGCCGAGCCCGGCCGCGCCGAACGCCCAGACCGTGACGCCCTCGCGGGGGCCCCAGCCGCCGACGTTCAGCGGCAGGCTCATGGCGAGCAGCGCCAGGACCGCCAGTGGCGTCAGCACGGCGACGGAGGCGGTGCTCCCGGCGACCCGGGCGGCGAGCACGAACATCGTCAGGTGTCCGGCGAGGACCACGAGGGACGACGCCACGACCCCGGGCGCATGGTGCCGGGACAGCAGGGCACGGCACGCCTCGCCGAGCGTCGCCCGCAGGGCGTCGCACCGGCCCCGGGGGAGCCGGCGGGAGGGGGCCCGGTTCATCCGCAGGGCGAGGCCGACGGCGCACACACCCAGCGCGGCCAGGCCCAGGAGCGGGGCGATCTGCCGGGCGCCGTCCCGTACCGGGGACGGCATCGTGATCAGTACGACCGCACCGGCGCCGAGCAACGCGAGCTGTCCGGCGACGCGTTCGAGGACGACGGCCCGCACACCGCGGGCGAGGTCACCGGTGCTCCGCCCGTGCCGTACCGCGCGGTGCACGTCGCCGAGGACGCCGCCGGGCAGGGCCGCGTTGAGGAACAGGGCACGGTAGTAGGCGCCGACGGCCGGTGCGAGGGGCAGCCGGATGCCCAGTCCCCGGGCGACCAGGGCCCAGCGCCAGGCGCTGAACACCGTGGTGACCAGCCCGATGCCGAGCGCCGCCAGCAGCGTGGGCCCGTCGATCCTGCGCACTCCGTCCAGGAACACGCCGGTGCCCAGCCGCCACAGCAGTACGGCGAGGATGGCGGTGCCGGCGATGCTGCCGAGGTGCGCGCGCAGGACGCGGGGGGCACGGACGCCCTGGGACGCGGCCGCCGCCGGTGCGCTCACGGGGCCCCGCCCGTCGGCCGGCACAGCACCAGCAGGTCGCTGTGGTGCACGACCACCCGCAGCTCTCCGGTCGCGCAGGAGGCGAGGCGCATCGCGAGGTACCGCTCGGCGGACTCCCGCAGCGCGGGCCGCTGTTCGACGGCTGCGCCGACCCAGCCGCGCAGCCACTGGGCGGTGAGGTCGGCGTCGTCGGGGCCCAGCCGCCAGGGGCTGGGCTCCACCCGTACGGTCGCGCCGTGCCGGGCGAAGGCGTCCGCGGCGGCGTCGACCGCGTCCGGGCCGAGGAGGCCGGAGCGCCGCTGGTGGTCGTTGAACGCGCCGGTGATCTCGGCGTCCAGGGGATGCGCGGGGGTGAGGTCGACGCGGCCGGCGACGGACAGGGTCAGCAGCGCCGCGCAGCCCGCCCCGGCACAGGCGGCGGCGAGGGCGTCGGCCTCCCCCGCGGTGAGGACGTCGAGCAGCGCGGACGCCGTCACCAGCGAGGCGCCGGCGAGCGCGTCCGGGGTGAGCCGGTCGATCTCGCCGCGCCGGGTCTCCACGGTGACCCGGCTGCCGTCGGCGGCGCAGCTCGGGGAGGCGACCGCGGCGAAGTGCAGCAGGTAGGGGTCGCGGTCGTGCAGGACCCAGTGCTGGGGGCCGTCGAGGAGCGGGGCGAGCCAGCGACCCATCGAGCCGGTGCCGCAGCCGAGGTCGTGCACGACGAGACCACCGGCCCGGGTCGGCAGGTTGGCGAGCCGGACCCGCAGCGGGTCGAGCAGCTCGTGCGCCCGCGCGGCGGCGTCGGCGCCCTCCCTGAGGCGGAGCCATTCTGGGGCGTAGCGCGGGGGGTCGTCGGGGGCTTGGGGGGCTTGGGGGGCTTGAGCGTCACCGGGGACATGCCGGGCGTCGGGCTCGTGGGACGCCTCGTCGCTCTGCCCGTCGTCCTCCCTCAGCCGCAGGGTCGGCCGGTCGGCGGGTCCGGCGCCCGGCATGGCGTCGGGGAGGCGGCCCCTCGTCGTGGACTCGGGCGCGTCGTGCGGTCCCGGCTGGGCCGGGATCATCCCCCCGGTGGGTGTCGTCGTCCTCCTCATGCCGCCCTCCGCGGTCGCTCCGGCAGCCGGCGCAGGACGCCGGCCAGGCTCTGTGCCGTGGCGGCCCAGCCGCCCAGCGCCGCGCGCCGGCCGCGCGCCGCCGCCTTCAGCCGGCGCCGTACGTCCGCCTCCCCGAACCAGCCGCGCAGTTCGGCCGCGAGCGCGGCGGGGTCCTCCGGCGGGACGAGGATGCCGGGCACCCCGCCGTCGGGGGCACGCCCCAGGGCCTCCGGGAGGCCGCCGACGTCCGTGGCCAGTACGGGGATGCCGCGCGCCAGGGCCTCCGTCACCGCCATGCCGTACGTCTCGGCGTACGAGGTGAGGACCATCAGGTCGGCGGCGGCGTATCGGGCGTCCAGGTCCGCGCCGGACCGGGGTCCCGCCAGTTCCAGCCGGTCCTGGAGTCCGTGCCGCGCGATCAGGTCCCGCAACCGGGCGACGTACGCGGGGTCCTGGCCGAGTCCGCCGACGCACACGCAGGACCAGGGCAGATCGGCGACCTCGGCGAGCGCCTCGACCAGCCGGTGCTGTCCCTTGCGGGGCGTGACGGCGGCGACGCACAGGAGCCGGGAGACCCCGTCGGTGCCGGGCGCGAGGGGCGCGATGTCGGCGCCGGGGGCGGCGACGTGGACGCGGGCCGGGTCGAGGCCGTGATGGGAGACGAGGCGGCGCACCGCCCAGTCGCTGGTGGCGACGACGGCCGGGACGGCCCGCAGCACCGCGCGCTCACGGGCGTCGAGTTCGGCGGCCACGGCCGGGGCGAGGCCGGTCTCGTCGCCGAGCGGCAGATGGACGAGGACGGCCATGCGCAGCCGCCCGGCCTCCGGGACGACGACCTCCGGCACACCGCAGGCGACCAGCCCGTCCAGCAGCACCACGGCCCCGTCGGGCAACCGGCGCAGCACCCGGGCGAGTTCGGTCCGCGCGGCCTCGTCGGGCCGGGGCCAGTCGCCGTCCACGGGCAGCCCCCGCACCCGCCAGCCGAAGCCGGGCAGGTCCAGGGCCACCCGCCGGTCGTAGGCGTTGCCGCCGCTCGGCGCGGCCGGGTCGTCGACGCCGCCCGGCAGCACGAAGTGCACGGAGCGCAGGGACATGGGGACGATCCCCCCGTTCCTCGGGGCCCGCGCCTGCGCGGGCACGTAGGCGAGCCGGGCGCCCTGTGGGGTGGTCGTCTCGACGGACGTGTCGGTCACAGCGCACGCTCGTAACTCGCCCAGGCGACGTGCGACTCGTGGAGCGTGACGGCGAGTCCGGCCAGGCCCTTGGCGCCCTCGCCGAGCGAGCCCTTGTGGACGCGCTCGGCGAGCCGGTCGGCGATGACCTTGGCGAGGAACTCGGTGGAGGTGTTGACGCCGGCGAAGTCGGGCTCGTTGTCGAGGTTGCGGTAGTTCAACTCGGCGACGACGGCCCCCAGTTCCTGCGTGGCCAGTCCGATGTCGACGACGATGTTGTCCTCGTCCAGCTGCTCGCGCCGGAAGGTGGCGTCCACCAGGAACGTCGCTCCGTGCAGGCGCTGCGCGGGCCCGAAGACGTCGCCGCGGAAGCTGTGGGCGATCATGATGTGATCGCGGACGGTGATGCTGAACAACGGACGACCCTCCAGGTGTGGCACGTCTGATCCCCCGCCGTTCGCTGCGCGGGATGCCGTCTATTACGGCTGGGTGCCTTCCCTTGTTCAGCGGCCCGTATCTCTTTTCTCAAGGTCAGCGGGGCCGGTTTCTCAAGGTCGAGGGCCGGCTTCCCGAGGCCGGGTGCCAGCTTCTCGAGGCCGGGGCCCGGCTTCTCACCGTCGGGGGGGCCGGGCGGGGGGGGTGTCAGTCGTCGTACCGGATGCGGTGGCACAGGGCGGGGACGGCCCCCGAGGCCAACCGCGGCATCAGGTCCGGGAGTTCCGTGAAGTCCGACTCGCCGGTGACGAGGGCGTCCAGGGCGGGGTCGGCGAGCAGGTCGAGGGCGAGGGCGAGCCGGTCGGCGTAGGTGCGGGTGCCGGCGCGCGCCGGGGAGACGGTGCCGACCTGGCTGCCGCGCAGGGTCAGGCGACGGGAGTGGAAGGCCTCGCCGAGCGGCAGGGCGACGCGCCGGTCGCCGTACCAGCTGAGCTCGACGACCGTGCCCTCGGGCCGCAGCAGCTCCAGGGACCGGGCGAGGCCCTCCTCGGTGGCGCTGGCGTGCACGACGAGGTCCCGGTCGCCGAGGGCGTCGGCGGGGGACGCGAAGCCGACGCCGAGTGCCTCGGCGACCTCCGCCCGCGCCGGGTCGGCGTCGACCAACTGGACTCGGACGCCGGGGAACCGGGCCAGCAGCGCGGCCACCGAACAGCCGACCATGCCGCCGCCGACCACGGCGATCCGGTCGCCGACCAGGGGCGATGCGTCCCACAGGGCGTTGACGGCGGTCTCCACGGTGCCCGCGAGCACGGCCCGGCCGGCCGGCACGTCCGACGGCACCGGGGTGACGGCGGCGGCCGGCACGACGTACCGGGTCTGGTGGGGGTAGAGGCAGAAGACGGTGCGCCCGGCGAGCGCGTCGGGGCCCTCCTCCACCACCCCGACGTTGAGGTAGCCGTACTTCACCGGCCCGGGGAAGTCGCCCTCCTGGAAGGGTGCGCGCATGGCGGCGTACTGGCTCCCGGGCACCCGGCCGTGGAAGACGAGGGTCTCGGTACCCCGGCTGACCCCGGAGAAGAGCGTGCGCACGAGCACCTCGTCCGGGCCCGGCTCGGGCAGCTCGACGTCGCGGATCGAGCCCCGGCCGGGCTCGTCGAGCCAGAACGCACGTGCGGTGCGTGTCATCGGATGTCCTCCTGAACGATCGGGAAGCCTCCCACGTACCGAGGGATGCACAAGCCGCGCACAAGGTAGCGGCGTTGATCGACTCTGTCACTCGGCCGGAGGGTGTTCGGTGGCCCTGAACAACACGTACGACGCCAGGTCCCCGCAGCAGGAGACGGCGGTGGGGGCGGGCGCGCAGGTCCTGCTGCTGGTGCTGCTCGGAACGGCGCTCGGCATGGGCGCGGCGGGCTGGCTGACCGGCCTGGCGTTCGCGTTCGCGACCTGGGCGGTGCTCACCCGGGCCCTGCACCGCTCCCGGCCTCCCTCGTTCGGCCCGGCCAACCGGGTCACGCTCGGCCGGGCCACCCTGGTCGGCGGGGTCACGGCCCTGGTCGCCGACTCCTTCCGCAGCGCGCCGCCCGTCTCCCTCCTCGTCGGCCTGACGGCCGTGGCCCTGATCCTGGACGGCGTGGACGGCAAGGTCGCCCGCCGCACGGGCACGTCGACGGCGCTGGGCGCGCGCTTCGACATGGAGGTCGACGCGTTCCTCATCCTGGTGCTCAGTGTGTACGTCGCGACGGACCTGGGCCCGTGGGTGCTGCTGATCGGCGGCATGCGCTACGTCTTCGTCGCCGCGGCGCGCGTGTGGCCGTGGCTGACCGCCCCGCTGCCGCCGAGCACGGCCCGCAAGACCGTGGCGGCGTTGCAGGGGGTGCTGCTGTTGCTGGCAGGCGCGGAGCTGCTGCCGCGGGCGGTCAACGCGGGGGTGGTGGGGCTGGCGCTGGGGCTGCTGGTGTGGTCGTTCGGGCGGGATGTGGCGTGGCTGTGGCGGAGGCCGGGGGCGGGCACGGCGGCACGGGCGTCGGCACCGGCGGTGTCACGGCCGGCGGCGTCGGCACCGGCGGTGTCACGGCCGGCGGTACCGGCGGCGTCGGCACCGGCGTCCGTCGGGGCGCCGGCTCAGGCCCCCGGGCTGGATCTTCTGCCCCGGTGACCGCGGGGCAGCAGGGCGACCGCGGCGAGCGGTACGGCGGCCAGCGCCAGCCACGGCACGGCGACCGGCAGCCCGCTGTCCAGGAGCAGACCGGTGGCTGAGCTGCCGGCCAGCACCACGATGCCGGAGACCGAGGACAACGCCCCCGTGTACAGCCCGAGCCGGCCGTCCTCGGCGAGGTCGGGCACCCAGGCACGGGCGACGGGTGCGACCAGCATCTGGCCCAGCGTCAGCAGGACGACGAACCCGGCGGCCGGCACCAGCCCGCCCGCCCCCGTCCACCCGGCGGGCCGGGCCACGGCCACGGCGGCGAACCCGCCGGCGATCAGCACCAGCCCGGCCACCATCGACCGGCGCGGCGTCAGCCGCTCCCCCGCCCACCGGGTCACCGGCAACTGCGCGGTCACCACCAGCAGTGAGGACAGGGCGAACAGCCAGGCCAGCGGCGCCTGCGACCCGGCAGCCCGCTCCACCTCGGCGGGCAGGGCGAGGTAGAGCTGGTTGTAGGCGAGCAGATAGGCGCCGTACGCGCAGCACAGCGCGAGAAAGGGCCGGTTGCGCAGGAGCAGCCGCGCCCCGCCCCCCGCCCGGACGCGGGCCCGCCCGGGAAGGTGCTGGGGCAACAGCCACGCGTGCCCGGCGAGGACGAGCACGAAGACACCGGCACCCGCCAGACAGGCCGTGCGGAAGTCGACGGCCAGGAGCAGCGCGCCGAGCAGCGGCCCGACGAACGCGCCCGCCTGCCCGGCCACGGTGAACAGCGCGAGCACCCTGGTCCGGTCGCCGCCGCTCTCCCCCTCCCAGAGGACGGCCTGCCGGGCGACCTCGGACTCGACGGCGGGCGAGAACAGCGCGGCGGCGAACCCGATGAGCAGCACCGCGCCGACGACGGCCCACGTCCGCTCGGCGTACCCGAGCCACGCGAAGCCGGCGATGCGCAGGACGCATCCGGTGAGGACCACGGGCCGGATGCCGTACCGGTCGGCCAGCGCCCCGCCGACCACGAAAAGCCCCTGCTGGCTGAAGGTCCGCAGCCCGAGCACGAACCCGACGAGCCAGCCCGCCATGCCCACGGACCGCCCGAGGTGTTCGGCGAGGAAGGGCAGCACGGCGAAGAAGCCGATGTTGAAGGCGAGTTGGGTGAGGATCAGCAGGCGCAGGAGCGGGGAGAGCGGGCTGGTGGGCCGGCGGCCGGAAGCCTTCCCGGACGCATGGCCGAGGGAGGAGACGGGGGTCATCGGGCGCCGGCCAGTTCCTTCTCGACGGCAGCGGTGGGCTGCGGGCCGCCGGGGATGACGGGCTGGGGGCGGGACCGCCGGCGCGGCCTGCGCACTCCGCCCGCCGCGGTGACGGCGAGGGCGCCGAGCAGGGCGAGGACGGCGGCGGGCGCGAGGACGGCCCAGGGGGCGCGTTCCGCGTAGGGCTGGTTCTCGGCGAGGAGCAGACCCCATTCGGGGGACGGCGGCTGGGCGCCGAGGCCGAGGAAGCCGAGCGAGGCGAGGGCGAGGGCGACGCCGGGCAGCCGCAGCAGGGCGTGGCGGGTGACGGGCGGCAGGACGGCGGGGAGCAGTTCGCGGCGCAGCAGATACCAGCGCCCGGCGCCCAGTCCCCGGGTGGCGGTGATGTGCAGGGTGGCGCGCTCCTGCCGGAGCAGCGAGGCGGTGTGGGTGGCCAGCGGCGCCCAGGCGACGGCGCCCACGGCGAGGGCGGGGGTCGCGGCCCCGCCGCCCGCGACGGCGGTGACGAGGAGGGCGGCGAGGACGGGCGGCACGGCGTTGACGGTGTCGACGAGCGGCGCGGACACCCGGGGTACGAGGCCGAGCAGGACGCCCGCGAGCAGGGCTGCGGCGGTGATGGCGGAGGCCAGCAGCAGCGTGTCGAGGGCACCGTGGCCGACGCGGGCGAGCAGGTCGCGGCCGAGGGCGTCGGTGCCGAAGGGGTGGGCGAGGGAGGGGGCCCGGAGCCGTTGCCCGGTGTCGAGGGCGAGCGGGTCGCGGAACATGCCCCAGGCGACGACGGCGAGCAGGACGCCGCCGTAGAGGAGGGGCAGGGGGCCGCGGGCGGGCGGTGCCGGCCGGTGCAGGGAGGACAGGGCGCCGTCGCGCAGGGCGGGCCCGGCGAGCAGGCGTCCGGCGAGGCGGGTGGCGACGGTCGCGAGCGCGGCGAGCAGGAGGAGGGCGAGGGTGCCGGCCTGGAGGACGGGCAGGTCCTGGGCGAGGGCGGCCTGGAGGGTGGTGCGGCCGAGGCCGGGGATGTCGAAGACCTGCTCGACGGCGACGGCCCCGCCGGTCAGCCCGACGACGAACAGCCCGAGGTTGGGCAGCAGCGCGGGCACGCACCGGCGCAGGGCCTGCCGGGCGATACGCCTGCCGGTCAGCCCGCGGGCGGCGGCGGCCAGCGCCCAGGGCTCGCCGAAGGCACCGGGCAGCAGGTCGTCGAGGAGCCGCCCGAGCACGGCCCCGGCGGGCAGGCCGAGGGCGAGGGCGGGCAGGACGGTCCACTGCGGCCCGTACCAGCCCAGCGCGGGCAGCCACCCCAGCTGCACCCCGACGACGGTGGCGAGCACGGAGGCCACGAGGAACTCGGGCAGCGCGGCGACCACGGCGGAACCGGTGCCGCCCCGGCGCCGCCCGTCGAGCCGCCGCCGTGCGCCGAGCCGCAGGGTGCGGGCGCAGACGGCCGTGGCGGTGAGGGCGGCGACCAGGAGGGCGACCGCCATCAGCAGCAGGGAGGCACCGAGCGCCTGGAGCACGTCGGGGAGGACGTCGTTCCCGGAGATCCACGACTGTCCGGCGTCGCCGCGTGCGAGCCCGCCGAGCCACCGGCCGAGCAGGTGCAGCGGCCCGCCATCCAGCCCGAGCTGCTCGCGGATGTCGGCGAGCACCTCGGGGGTGGGGTCGCGGTCGGCGGAGCGGGCCTTGAGGACGGTGTGGGCGGGGTCGGTACCGGTCAGCCACGGCAGCAGCCCGATCCCGCACACGAGCCCGGCCGCGAGCACGAACCGCCACACCGCGGTGGCCAGTTGCCGCCACACGACGGCAGCCGCTTGCTGCCGCACGCCGGTCACCGCTTGCCGCCGCACGGCTCAGCGCCGGGTGCCGGTGCCGACGAGGGTGCGCTCGTACGGATCGAGGACGACACCCTGCACGGACGTGCCGACTCCGGTGATGATGCGCTGGTGCACGAGCGGCACGACGGCGTCGGACCCGAGGATCCGGGCCTCGGCGGCCATGGCGGCGTCCTGGCGCTGGGCGGTGTCGGCGACGCCCTCGGCCTTCTTCACGGCGGCGTCGACGCCCTTGTCGCACAGCTGGGCGATGTTGTACCCGCCGTCGCAGGCGTAGTCGCCGGCGAGGACGGCGACGGGGTCGCCGGTGTCGACCAGGGTGTTGCGGGCGAGCACGAAGGCGTCGAACTTGCCGTCGAGGGCGTCGGCCTCGAGCCGCGAGTACTCGCGCACGGTCAGCTTCACGGTGAACCCGGCCTTCTCCAGCTGCTGCTTGACCACCTGGGCGGCCTCGGGCAGCTCGGGCCGGTTGTCGTAGGTGGCGAGGGAGACAGTGGCCCCGTTCGCCTTCCCGGCCCCGACGCGCCCGACGGGCTGCTGCCGCTTCCCCTCGGCCCAGGTCACGGCGGGCCCGTAGATCCCGGCGCCGGCATCGGCGTACCCCTCGTACACGTCCTTGGCGAACACGGAGGTGTCGATCGCACCCCGGGCGGCGGCCCGCAGCGAGGCGTCCTTGAACGGTCCGGAGGAGGAGTTGAGCAGCAGACTGGTGGTCCGCGTGGTGGCCGTGTCCCTGCGCGCTTCCTCATCGAGACTCGCCGCCTGGGCGACGGGAACGGCCTCGGCGATGTCCAGCTCGCCGGTGCGCAGGGCGTTGGCGCGGGCGGTGCCGTCGGCGATGAAACGGGCGTCGATCCCGGAGGCCTGGGCGCGCCCGCCCCAGTAGTCGTCGAAGCGGTCGAGGGAGGCGGAGGTGGCCCCGTTGACCTCGGTGATCTCGAAGGGCCCGGTGGCGGTGCCGACGGGGTCGACGCGACCGCTCTTGTCGTAGGCCTTCTCGGAGAGAACGGCGAGGCTCGGGCTGGACAGCCGCAACGGCAGCACGGGGTCGGGCGCGGCGGTGGTGACGCGGAGGACGCGCTCTCCGTCGGCCTTCGCGGTGAGGGTGACGCCGGCGAGGGCGGCGGGCGCGGGCTTGGCGGCGGCGGCACGGGCGAGGGAGCCGGCCACGGCGGCGGGGGTGACCTCGGTGCCGTCCTGGAAGGTGGCGTCGCGGAGGGTGAACTCCCACACCTTGTCACCGTCCCTGCGCCAGGACTCGGCGAGCGCGGGCGCGGCGGACCCGTTGGCGTCCAGCGCGGTGAGGCCCTCGGTGACGCCGAGCCGGCTGAGGAGGGTGGCGTCGGCGCCGTAGGGCGACAGGTTCTCGGCGGGCGGGAAGGCGAGCCCGACCCGGAGCCGGGAGCCGCCGTCGCCGCTGCCCTTGGCGGACTCGTCACCGCCGGAGACGAAGCAGCCGGCTATCAGCGGGAACAGGAGCAGGGGGGCGAGCAGCCGGGGGCGGGGGTGGGAGCGCATGGTCCTCGGATCGGTCGGGGTGGAGAGGGGTGGGGCAGCCACAGGGAACAGCCACAGGGAACAGCCACAGGGAACAGCCACAGGGAACAGCCACAGGGAACCCTACATGAAAATGATTCCCAAAAGCGTAGCCGGGGGGACCGCCGCTACGGCATGGGCACATCGAAGTGCACGATCCCCTGCCCGCCCCCCGCATCCTCCCGCTCGTCGTGCACGACCTTGGCGAGCGACCGCCAGAACGGCTCGGCCCCGGTGACGGCGGGGTCGGTGTGCAGATACACGGCTCGGTACCCCCCGTCGGCGACGGCGAAGGCGAGCAACTCGTCGACAAGCCGCCGCGCCAGCCCACGCCGCCGATGCTCCGGCCGGACGTACACGCGACGCAACTGCGCGGTGACCCCGGAGGGGTAACGCTCGGCGACATGGCGGGGGTTCGGGGGGTGCGCGGGGCCGCGGGAGTCCAGGGCGCCGGTGCCGACGACCTGACCGTCCCGCTCGTCGACGGCGACGAGGAGGGCGTGCCGGGCAGGGGTCAGGTACGCGCCGGCCGGGTCGATGATGTCCCGGTGCCAGCGAGGCACGTATCCGGTGCCGAAATCGCGGTAGACGGTGTCGAGCATGACGGCGCGGGCGGCGTCCAGGTCGGCGGGGGTGGCGGGGCGGATGGTGTAGTCATCGATCGGGCGCACTTGCACATCATATGCAGTAAGCCTGGCGTGCCATGATCCGCCCACCTCAGGACCGCGTGCGGGCCGATCAAGCAGGTCGGAGAATCTTGAGAACGCCGAGACGCTGGAGCTCCACGATGTGCTCCGCCGCCCGTCGAGGTGCTTCGCCGCCGCTCACCAGCACCCCCGCCTCGATGTTGCGCCGTGCCGCCGACTCCGTCAGATTGGCGCTGCCCAGGAAGAGTGTGCGGCGGTCCGCGACCGCGAGCTTGGCGTGCTGGCGTGAGTGCGGATGCTCGCCGGGGTCGCGTGCCCAGTACCACAGACGTACTCCGGGAACGGCCGCAAAGGCTTCGGCCGGCTCCCGCCCGGAGAGCAGGCCACGCGCCCCGGACAGGGTCTCCACCACGACGTCCGTGCGAACCCCACGGGCCACCGCCTTCTTCAGTGCCCGGGTGAGGGCCGGATAGGGGCGCGCGGCGTACGTCATGGCCAGCAACTCCTCGCGCGCCTCGTCGATCACCTGGACGAGCACCTGAGCCGTCGCGCGCACCGGCACCCCCGGCGTGGAAGGGCCGCTCCACACGGTGCGGACCCGCACGGCATCGCGTGAGCGCAGCAGTGACGCGACATAGCCACGCACGTACGCAGCCGCCTCGACCGTCGGCACCGACTCCCGGTCCATCGCGTCGTACAGGGCCGCGACCGGCTCGCGAACTCCCGGTGTGGCCATTTCGACCAGGACGCGTTCCCTGTCCCGGCGCTGAGCCAGCAGCCCGGCGAGGTCCTTGCCTCGGGAAGGGCCGAGGGCCGCGACGGCGGCTTCGACGGCGGCCTCGAATTCGCGCCTGCTCACGGCAGCAGACCCACCGGGGTCAGTATCTGCTCCTTGTCCCCGGAGACCGGCACCAGGAAGCGGCGGTCGAGGAACCTGTTGCCCCGCTCGCAGGTGGTCTCGGAGACGAAGAGGCACACGTGGCAGGCGGCGCCGTGCAGGAAGTCTCCCGGGTCGTGCGGCAGGCGCTCGGAGCAGAGCGGGTCGGCCGAGCAGTGCGTGGCGTCCGCCAGGGCCCGGCGGACGATCCGGTCGAACTCGTTGTCCTCGGCGAGGGAGACCAGGCCACCGAGCGTGCCCTCGGAGTCCGGCACCGCCGTGTAGATGAGGATGCCGGTTCTCGGGTGCTGCTCGTCACCGGCGTAGATCCGCTCGGCCAGCGAGGCCGAGCTGTAGCCGCATTCCAGAGCGATCGTGCGGATCAGCAGGTGGGAGAGCGTGTGCAGGGCGATGTAGCTTGCCCCGGGCCAGCCTTGGAACGGGTCGAAATCGCTCGTCATACGGTCCGACTTGCGGTTGGTCCGGAAGCGGCCGTAGGCCTCCCGGTGGGCCTCCATCTGGGGCGACTTCTCCATACGGGCCGCCCACTCGGCCATCAACTCGTCCCGGACCCGCAGGAAAATGCCCTCACCGCGCACCTCGCTGGCCGGTACCCATGTCTGGCTTCCTCGGGACAGATCCACCCGCTGGGCGATCTCCGGAGACTCCGGGTCGGGGGCGTCGAGCCGGGTGAATCCGATCAGGGCACGGGCCTCGCGCAGCCGCTCCACCTGGCGGATGTCCGAGAAGAGTTCGGCCAAGGGGGCGGGCACGGTCGCGGATCGCAGGGCGAAGTCGTCGCTGGGCATGGGCACGGGGCCCGAGAGGGCTTCCCATTCCGGTCCGAAGAGGTCTGCCTGGACGTCCGGTGCGGAGGGGGCGGGGCCCTCCGCACCCTGCTTGCGGGCCGTGATGGCCGCGACCACCGCGTCGGCATCGAACTCCTTGAGGTAGCCGAACTGGGGGATGTTCGCCATGAAGTCGAACTGTCCCCGGTCACCGACGCCCTGCAGTTCGGGCCAGTGGTCGTCGAGCAGCTTCTCGATGTCTCCACCTTGCCCCTTGGGCAGCGCGAGGGCGCTGAGGGTGAGCGGGAACCACTGGTTCGACGCTCCCGCGACCATCAGGACCGGCTGCTGGGGGCAGCCGTTCGTCTCATAGGTTCCGAGGTGCGGGTGCCGCCCCCGGCACGCCGGCAGGTTTCGGCGCCCGCGCTCGCCCATCGCCTCCCGGATGTTGCGCTTCTCGCCGCAGGCGACGCATTCGAGGGTGACGTTGGCGGCCTGGTTGCCGCCGTGGTCCTTCATCCGCAGCTTGGGACGCGGCGTCCTGGCGCAGGACTGGCCGTGATGGACGTACGGACTGTAGGGGAACTCGTCGAGGTGACCCGCGGTGCAGACGAGTGTGAAGCGGGCGGCGACAGCGAGGGGCTTCTTGCCCCGCTTGCAGTCGTGGACGAACTTCGCCTCGTGCGGTGTACGGGGGTTGGAGTTGACGAAGGCGAACTCACCGGAGTCGACGGCCGCCAGGACGTTGCACGCGGTGCACCGCAGCCACTGGGGGAAGGGCGTGGCGGGCACTCCGATGCCCTGCGCCGCCCACCCGCGCGGGTCGGTGTCACCGCCCTCCAGCCAGGGCGCGGCCCTCAGCTGCTCGATCTGACCGCGCCCGTACCGCTGGAGAGAGCGGTTGACCGCCGCGCGCAGGCGGGGTTCGTCGATGTCGTAGTCGGTGATCCCCGCGTAGCTCCAGGAGTCGGTCCCCTTGACGAGGACGGAGAAGTTGGGCAGGTCGACGAGGGAGCCGACCCCGGCCGTGAACATGAGGTGGCTCGGGCGGACCGAGCCGACCCTGCGGTTGCCGTTGCTGCTCATCGCTGCACCTTCCTGGCCGCGTCGGCGGTGGTGGGGCCGTATTCGTCACTGTCCACGGTGGCGGCCGTGTCGGGGTCCCTGCCGGTCGCCGGGTCGACGGCGCCGAAGTTCCAGTCGGGGCCGCCTCCGGAGGCCTCTTCGAGGAACGCCCCACCGCCGGGCAGCAGCAGATTGATCTCGTTCTCGGTCTCACGCATCGACATGCCGACGGTCAGCTCGGTCCACCGGGAGCCGTCCGCGCGTCGCAGCAGACCGTTCACCACGGTCGTCTTGTGCTTCTCCTTGCGGTAGCCGAGGGCCGAGGTGCTCTCGTCGCGTTTGCGGCGCCACTCGTCCTTCAACTGCTCGAGACGTTCCTGCAGATAGCCCCGCTGGCGCTCGCTGCCCACCCGCTCGGCCCGTTCCAGAAACCGGCGTTCCACCTCCTGGGCCAGCGGGCCGTCCAGGTCGACGTGCTGGGCGTCCAGGTTGCGCGAGGTGTCGTACGCGGCGTGCCGCAGGGCGGCGACGTAGGTGGCGGCGACTCCGCGGTCCAGGGCCCGGCGGGTGTAGGGGGTCACGGACAGGGCCTCCACCTGGCGGTAGAAGGTCGCGTGATAGTGCTCGAAGTCCTCGTAGTGGGCGAGGTCCCTGGGGCGGGACCAGTTGTACAGGGTCACGACGAGCCCCGGACGGGCGGAGTCACGGCCGACGCGTGAGGACGCCTGGATGTATTCGGCGGTGTTCTTCGGCTGTCCCACGACCAGCATCAGGCCGAAGCGGGAGACGTCGACGCCGACCTGGAGCATGGAGGTGGCGAGGACGACGTCCACGGCTTGCTTGGACGGGGGTGTCATGCCGGCCCGCGGCTCGCGCTTCTCCTTGATCGCGGTCGCGTACTCGCGGAGGAAGGCGCGCCGTCGCACCGAAGTGTCGCGCTCCGGGTCGAACTCGGTCTCGAGACGCTTCAGTGCGCCGCCGATGTCGGCCGAGGAGATCCGCGAGGTCAGCTCCTGGACGCTCAGCATGCCGGTCTTGCTCACGATCCGGTCGGCCAGGGTGTCCTCGCCCTTGCGGCTGCCGTTGGAGCGGACGCGGGTGGCGATGTCGTCGTCCATGTAGCGCCGCATGCCCGCGAGTTCCCGGGTGGCGTTGAAGTAGCCGACGAGTGTCATGTAGGGGTCCGCCGGCCTGCCGTACTCGTCGAAGAGATGCTGGCCTGCCAGCAGCAGGATCTCGGCGACCCGGATCTCGGCGGCCTTGAGGCGCGTTCCGTGCGCGCACACGCCCAGATAGCGACGGCCGGGGTTGTCATGGCTGAGCGGCACCTGCCGCGAGAAGAAGGTGTCCCCCACGTCGAGCACCTGCGGCGGAAAGACGGCGACCTTGCGCGCGAAGACACCCCGCACCTGGTCCGCCGCGCGTTTCGTGGTGGCCGTCGACGCGATGATCTTCGGGCCGGTCTCGTGGTGCCGGCCCTGGCGGTCCGTCACGCTCCAGGTGCACAACTGGTCGACGGCGGCCTCGAAGAGGCCCACGGTCGTGCCGAGCGCGCCGGAGATCAGGTGCAACTCGTCCTGGATGATCAGATCCGGGGGGCGCAGCCGGGTGACCGGCTGTGCGGTGACGCCCGGGAGGTCGCCCCGCGCGTTGTGCCGGCTGCCGCAGCCCGTCTTGGCGTCCAGGTCGTCGTGGCGGTAGCCGTGGCGGGGGCACAGCTCGGTGACGCGTCCGAAGAGGAGACCGGCGTAGCCGTTCCACGGCAGCTGGGCGAACTTGTCCACCGTGGCGATGAGCAGGGCGGGGGCGAGCCGGTAGATCTCCTCGTCGACGGTGAGTACGGGGATGCCCTCTCCCGGCGCCTCCCGGCGGGAGAAGGGACAGCGGTCGTCGCCCTCGCCGCGCGGGCAGTACAGCAGAATCCGGCGCCGGCCCTCGTCGTACTCCATGTGGGAGCGGGCCGTCAGTCCGCTGCCGCACCACGGACAGGTGAGGACCTGGAGGACCCGGGCGTGCTTGTCGCTCGCGCTCTCCCGGGCGTCGGCGATCTGTTCCTTCGCCTCGTCGAACCAGTTGGGCGAGACGGAGGTTCCCACCCACAGGCCGATCCGGAACGGGGTGGCGCCCCAGCGGACGTCCCGCGCGAACTCCTCCCGGCGCAACACCTCGCAGGCACTGACGAGTGCCGCGGCACGCTGGAACTGCTGCGCGGTCAGCAGACGCAAGGTGTAGCGCATGAGGACGCCCACGCCGGCTTCGCCGCTGCGCGCCTCGCCGCCCGAGCCGATGGTGCCCTGCAGGCGCCGCAGCGCGAAGGTGTAGGCCGCCAGGCCGAGGTAGGCCTCCGTCTTGCCGCCACCGGTGGGGAAGAAGAGGAGGTCGACGAGGGCCTCCCGGCCGGTGCCGCGGTGCGGATGGCCGGGACGGGTCAGGGAGTCGATGTTGAGCAGGACGAAGGCGAGCTGGAAGGGACGCCAGCTGGCGGCCCGCTTGCCTTGTGCGTACACCTCTTGGTGGGCCCGCCGGTACGAGTCGCGTTCGTCCTCGTGGCCGGCCCGCGCGGCGGCGATGGCAGTGTTCCGGCGCTGCAGAGCCATCGCCCGGTTGGCGAAGCGGAAGGCTTCCAGGGCGGTGTCGTCGGCGACGAGCCGGTCGATGCCCAGCGTGATGCGGTCGCACACGCTCAGCGCCTGTTCGATGGCGGCGTTCGCCGGGCCCCGCAAGTCGTCGGGGAGCGAGCGTGCCTGCTGCCGCTGCTGTTCGAGCCAGGTGCCGTAGCCGTCGGCCAGCGGAGCGAGAGCGGCGCTGAGTTCGGTGCGCCGGCCGGGAACGGCGAGGGCCGCGAGTTCGTCCATGCCGAGTTCGAGGCCGCGGAGCAGGTCCTGGTCCTCGACGGCCGGCGCGGTGGTGGCCCGGACGTCGTACTCCGGCAGCCAGACGGTGGTGAGGCGGTGCGCGTTGCGTTCGCCGTCGCGCACGTGTGCGTGGACGGCGACGTTGCGCCCCTTGGCGTGACTGAGGTGGTCGCGGTAGAGCAGGCGCAGTAGTCGTTCCTCGGGGTCTTCCGGGACGTTGCCCCCGGCCCGGAGGTCCAGCGGGTCGTCGACGGGCAGGAAGACGGCCGCCTGGTCGTCGGGGAACGCGGTGAGGTCCAGCTCCGCCTGGAAGAGCCAGTGCGCGTCGCGTGCCTCGCGGTCGTCCTGCTGCCGGTTGACCAGCGCGAGTTCGACGACCCGCAGGTCCTCGCTGCCGGCCCGACCCGGGTGGCGGCGCACCTGCACGTCGAGCACGACGGCGGCGCCCTCGAGTTCGACGACCCGGTCGGACGCTCCCGTCACGTCGATGTCGACTGTGTGCTCGACCGGCTCCCGGGACCAGACCCGTCGAGTGGTGCCCCGGTCCGTGTCCTCCTGGGTCTGCGTGTAGCGACCCCAGCGGACAAGGGCGCTGAGTGTTCCGACCGAGGCGGGGACGGTGCACGACAGGCCCATGGACGACGCCCAGATGTGGCCTGCGGCCTGGGGGGTGAGCCGGTCCTCGGGGGCGCTGTCGTCGCCTTCCTGTTCGTCGCCGGACTCCCCGTCGGCACTTTGAGCGGCCACGAGAGCGATGCCGTCGGAGGTGACGTTCTGCGGTCGCGGCCCCAGCATGCCGACCAGATACCGGTCGCGCGGCCCGGACGAGGAAGCGGGCAGGGTCTCCGTCGTCCCGTCCCAGGGCCCCAGCAGGTCGCGGCGGATATAGGCCACGAGCCCGTCTCTGACCTCGTGAGAGGTCCCCTCGCGGAAGGTCTGGGGGACCTCGTCGAGCGGGTGCGGAACAGCGCCCTGGGCAGGCTGGGCCGGCATGCGGTGGGTCCTTTCGGACTGGTTCGGCGGGCACGAGCGGGTCGTCCATGCGTAGCAGAAGCAATATAGACCGTTGACTCAGTTCACACAATGGAGGGGGGATCTGGCCGCTTCGCGGAATCAGTCTCTACGCTGGACCTCCGACCGCTGCCGACCGCTCCGAGGACGCTCATGCCCCGACTCGCCCTCTCCGACGACTTCGTCGCGGACCTCATCTCGCTGCAGAGACCTGTTCAGAAAGAGGTCAACGACGCGATCCAGATGTTCCAGGCCATGACCGTCCCCCAGCTCCACGCGAGCAAGGGCATGCATCTGGAGAAGCTGGAGCGGGCACGTGACGGACGTATCCGCACGATACGCATCACCAAGTTCTACCGCGGCGTGCTCCTCGCCCCCGACGACGGCAGCGACCTGTTCACGCTGCTGCGCGTCGCTCCGCACGACGAGGCCATCAACTGGGCGTGCAAGCGGGCCTATTCCGTCAACGGCGCCACCGGCGGTCTGGAGGTGCGCAACGTCGAGGCCCTGGAGCAGATGGAGACGTACTTCGAGACGAAGGCCGTCGCGACACCGACCCGGCTGTTCGAACCCCACTCCGACACCGTCCTGCGCGACCTCGGCATCGACGACCAGGTGCTGCGCCTGGCCCGCGTCTGTGTCACCGCGGAGGACCTCGCGGTCATGGCGCCGCCGATGATGCCCGCCGACCAGTACGAGGTCCTGGAGTTCCTGGCCGAGGGCTACTCCCCCGAGGACGTCTGGGAACAGCTCATCGCGCCGCGGGGCCAGACCGTACGCACGGCGGAGGACCGGCCGACGGTCACGCTGAGCGAGGCGATCCTCAACACACCCAACCGCATCGTGGAAGTGACCGGCCCAGGAGAGCTGGAGCGCATCCTCGCCGAGGACCTGACCCGCTGGCGCATCTTCCTCCACCCCGCTCAGCGCCGATACGCCTACCACCCCGGCTTCAACGGACCGGCCCAGGTCACCGGCGGCCCCGGCACCGGCAAGACGGTCGTCGCCCTGCACCGCGTCCGGCACCTGCTGCGCACGGGCCGGGCCGACGACCGCATCCTGCTCACCACCTTCACCAACGCCATGGCCGCCGCCCTGCGGGACAGCCTGGCCCTGCTCCTCGGCGACGCCGACGCCCACCTGCTGGACCGGGTCGACGTGACGACGGTGGACTCGCTCGCCGCCCGGGTGATCCGCGAGGCGCGGGGCAGTTCACCGAAGCCGCTGTCGGCGGCCGCGGAGAAGAGCGCGTGGACGCGGGCAGCCGCCCGCGAGGACCTCCCGTGGAACGAGACCTTCCTGGCCCAGGAGTTCCGCAACGTCGTCCTGGCTCAGGGGCTGCGGACCCCAGAGGAGTATCTGCGCTGTGTACGGCGCGGCCGGGGTACGCAAGTGGGTCGGGTGCAACGGGCACGCCTGTGGCGGGTCATGGGGCGCTTCACCGCGGATCTCGCCTCGCGTGACTCGGCGACGTACACACAACTGTGCGACCAGGCGGCGCGCATCCTCGCCGAAGCGGGCCCCCGGTACCGTCACGTCGTCGTCGACGAGGCCCAGGACCTGCATCCGGCGCAGTGGAGGGTGTTGCGCGCCTGTGTGGCCGAGCAGGCCGACGACATGTTCGTCGTCGGGGACCCGCACCAGCGCATCTACGACTCACGCGTCTCGCTGCGTTCGCTCGGCGTCAACGTGCGGGGGCGTACGTCCCGGCTTCGCATCAACTACCGCAGCACGGAGGAGATCCTGCGCTGGTCCGCGGCCCTCCTCGACGGACAGCAGGTCGGCCGGCTCGGCGAGGATGACGACGAGGACGGCGGGCGTGACTCGCTGCGTGACTACCGTTCCCAGTTGCACGGCCGTGTGCCGGCGGCCCGGGGCCACGCGAGCCAGGACGCGGAACTGCGAGCGCTGGTCGAGCAGATCCGCACCTGGATCGATCAGGACGGGGTCAAGCCGTCCGAGGTCGCGGTGTGCGCACGCTTCAACACTCTGGTCGACACCGTCATCGCGCGGCTGCGTCGCGAAGGCGTCCCGGCCGTCGCGGTCAAGGACGACCCCGGCCCGGAGGTGTCCGGAGTGCGGGTGGCGACCATGCACGCGATGAAGGGACTCGAGTTCCGGTGCGTGGCCGTGGTCGGTGTCACGTCGAAGGTGCTGCCCTTCGCACCGCAGGTGACGCCGGCGGAGGTGGACCCGGTGCAGCACCGGTCCGATCTGCTGGCCGAGCACTGTCTCCTGTTCGTGGCGTGCACCCGGGCCCGCGACGCTCTGGCGATCTCGTGGAGCGGTGAGCGCAGCCCTCTGCTTGAGCCGGTCGCCGGCTGACCTGGGCGGGCGGGAGCCCGTGCTCCCGCCCGCCTGCGCGACGACCGATCGGGATCAGACCCGGATCTCCCGGACGACGACGGTGCGTGCCTTGTCCTGAGCGGCCATGTAGGAGAGTTCTCGGCCCGTCGGCTGCCACATGAGGGCGTGGCCCAGCGGGGAGGACGGGGAGACGGTCTCCGCACCGGCCACCGGAAGTTCCGCGACCGTGTACAGCGTCTCGCCGTCCACCTGCCCGTCGAACTCGAGGACGAGCAGAGCACCGGGAATCACGTTCCTCGGCACGTCCGTCACCCCGCCGACGCGGACGGCATCCAGGAACGTGCGCAGGAACGCCAGACGCTTCGTCCGCCGTTCTCTCTGATCGGCCTGCGTCTTGCGCAGGAAGACGAGGTTCGCCGGGTCCACTCCGTCCGGGATCACGTCCGGCGCGTCGACCGCCGTCTGCAGCTGCTGCATCTCGCTCACCAGGCGCTGGAAGGCGGCCGGAGGGATCTCCTGGACCGGCAGTGCACCGCCGGCGGGTACGGGCCCCCGTGCCTCCTCGGCCTGGGTGTGCGACAGGGTCTGCCCGGGCAGCGGGTCGGCGGCCCGGAGGTCCGGTTCGCCTTCGTCCGCGTGACCGTCCTCATCGGAATCCGGGCTCTGCGGGTGCACCTCGGAGAAGCGATTCGCGTCATCACGCACGACGTCGGAACCGTCGAGCGGCACCTCATCGGCCGTGGCCGGCTCCCGTGTGGCCTCCTCCTTCCGTACCGGCTCGATGCCCAGGCGCTCCAGTTCGGCCCAGAGCGGCGCCAGGGCCTGCTCGCGGTCGAGGTGGAACCGGCTGCCGCGGATCCGGACGAAGGTCCAGTCGACGCGTTCCAGGTCGCGCTGGCGGGCGGCCGCGGTGGAGGCGTCCTCTCCCTCCGCGAACGAGTCGCCGTCGCAGGCGACGGCGAGCCTGCGGGTACCGCCTTCGACGACGAGGTCGATCGTGTGGCGTCCGACGCCGTACCGCGGCCGCACCCGGTAGCCGCGTACGGTCAGCTCCAGGTACACCTTCTGCTGGAACAGGTTGTCGAACGCCTCGTGCCGCACGTCGGGCAGGACCTCCCCGTCGAGCGCGACGTCGTCGTCCTCCGCGGGCCGGCTGAGGTGGTCCAACCACCGGCGGCGCAGGTCATTCTCGTGGAACTGCTCGGCGCGTGCGCTGTGGAAGACCCACACCTGGTCCTGGGCACGGGAGGCGGCGACGTTGAGTCGCTGCTCGTACGTCTTTCCGTTGAAGCCACCCGGTACCGTCCCGGCCGCGGTGGTGGCCGAGTTGACGCAGCTGATGAACATGACGTGCCGTTCGTCGCCCTGGAAGTCCTCGGCGTCGCCGATGCGGATACGGCGTTCCTCACGCTGTTCGTAGTCGAGGCGTTCGGCGAGCAGGTTCTCCAGCTCCGCCAGGTGCCCCTTGCTCGCGCGCAGCGTGATGATGCCCATCGTCTTCCCGTCGTAGGCGGGGTCGGCGCAGCAGCGGACGACGGCGTCCACGAGGGCCTCGGCTTCGGCCGTGTTCGAGAGACGGGTGTTCGTCCCCAGTGCCTCGCCGTTCTCCACCAGAACGGTCCGCACCGGGGGCAGGCGGTCGGCGCCGTACTGCCGCAGGGGCTGGAGCCTGCCGTTGTAGCAGAGCTCGTTGGAGAACGAGATGATCTCCGGCATGCACCGGAAGTGCTCCTTGAGCATGAGCGTGCCGCGGCCGGCCGAGAGCGCCTCCGTCAGGTCGAAGAAGCTGGACTCGGGGCCGAACAGGCTCCGGACGTCGGGCTCGAGTGCTGTGAGCAGCCGGTCCCTGAGATGGAAGTACTCGTCCTGCTTGAGGCCGACGTTGGAGGGGCTGACCTGCTTGCTGTCACCGACGACGACCATGCGGTCGGCGAGCCAGCTCAGCAGCATGGCCTCCAGGCCGGACTGGCTGGCCTCGTCGACGATGACGACGTCGAACATGCCGGGCCGGTCCATGGGGACGGTCTCCGCGACCTGGTGCAGCGGCATGATCCAGGCGGGCACGGCCGTCTGCGCCTTGCGCAGCGCCGCCTGGGCGTCGCGCCGGTAGCGGTGCTGATACTTGCCCTTGATCCGACGGGCGGCCTGCTGATACGCGCTGAGGGCGCGGGACTGGTCGCCGGTGAGCAGCCCCAGGCAGCGGTGCCAGGCGCGGGCGGCGGCGAGCCGGGCGAGCATGATGCGCGCCTCGTCGTCGGCCTCCGTCAGCTTCCTGCGCAGGGTGCGCTCCGCCTCCGGGTCGGTGAGCCGTTCCATGCGCTCGCGCCAGGCGGTCCAGGCCCAGGCCTGGGCCAGTTGCGGCAGCCGGGCGTCCCACCCGGTGTCGTCGGCCGTTGCCGCGATCCGCTCGGCCAGGTCCGGGAACGCCTCATCTACCCGCGTGAATGCGGCGTGCTGCTCCGCGCGCAGCCGGGCGGCCTCGCGGACCGCGGCGATCTCGTGACTGAACTCCCGGTAGCCGTCGTGGTCGCGGCCCCGGACGCTGTCGAGGGCGCGGGCTACGGCGGGCGCCACCCCGGGACGGTCGCACCAGGACCGCAGGAGCTCCTCGGTGTCGGCGATGACCCGACGGGACTGCTCGGCGGCGCGCAGCGTGCCGGCGGCGCGCAGGAGGGCGCGCACGGCGTTCTCGACGGGTGTCTCGTGCCAGGTGGCGACGGCCAGCTGCGGGGAGGCCGAGGCCGCGGCGAGCACGTCGGTACGGGCGGCGGAGACGGTCAGCAGCGCGTCGAGGACGGCCGCCTCCTGCCGCAGACGGGCGAGCCGGGGGCCGTGTCCCTGCCAGGCGCCGGCGGGCACTCCCCATTCGGACTCGACCTGTGCCAGCCGCAGTTCCAGCTGGACGCGGGCGACCACGACGGCCGCGGTCGCGGTGTCCTCCGGGGGCCGCCCGTCGACCCGGACGCTCTCGACGAACGGCCCGACGGCCTTGGCCAGCTTCGACCGCAGGCCCAGGCTGCCGCGCAGCTTCTGGCCCTGGGCGAGCCCGTCGTGCAGGACGGTGGCCTGGCTGAGGGCGGTGGTGGGGTCGTACTGCTCCAGGCCGCTCACCAGGGCGGTGCCCAGCGTGGTGAGCGAGGCGTCGACCGCCGCGAGGGCGTCCGTGACCGCCGCCTGACGGCTCCGGGTCTGCCAGTCCTGGCCCGTGGTGACCTCGTCCAGCAGGGCGACGGCCCACGGGCCGGCCGCGGCGGCGAGTGACGCGGCCCGCACCCGGGCGGCGGCGAACGCGTCGAGCGCGGTCGCGAGCCTTTGCTGTGCGGCCTCGTCCAGGCCGCACACTGCCGCGTCGTACTGCGCGCAGAGCGCGTCCTCCCGCACCGCCACATGCGCTTCCTCCGCCGCGCGCACGACGCGGACGGCGTCCTCGAAGTCGCCGGGGTCGGCGAGCTCGGAGGGGCCGGGGACATCGGCGGCGAGCGCCTGATGGCGGGGGGTGTAGGCCCGGGTGGTGTGCAACAGGCCGAGCACATCGGAGGCGTCGAGGGAGGGCTGTTCCTGCGGCACGGGGCCCAGCCACGCGTACCGCGCCGCCTCGGCCGTCAGGCGTTCGGCGATCTCCTGGAGGCTGCCGCTGTAGTCGCCGATCTCCTGGTCGAAGCGGTGCGTCTCCTGCTCACGCAGGACGGCGAGGTCGCGCAGCAGTGTCTGCTGGGCGCTGCGGGCCTTGGCGAGGCGCGCTTGGAGGGTACGGATGTTCTTCTGCGAGGCCTTCGCGTCGTAACCGGCGTACTCGCTCAGGATCCGCTGGACGGAGGCCTCCAGCTCACGCTGGGCGGCGGCCCCGTCCTCCGTGCGGCTGACGCACAGGTCGCGGATGGACTCGGGCAGCTTGTCCCGCAGTACGCGCAGCGCGCGCGGGGTGTGGCTGGTGATGAGGACCCGCTTGCCCTGGGCGAGAAGGTCGGTGACCAGGTTGGCGATGGTGTGCGTCTTGCCGGTGCCGGGCGGCCCCTGGACGACGACGAGCCGGTTGGCCCGCAGCCGCTCGGCGATGGTGCGCTGCTCCTCGTTGGCGGGGAGCGCGAAGTACATCTCGCCGCTGTCGCCGGCCGTCCCGTCGCCTTCGGCCGCCGCGAGGTCGGCCGCGGTCAGCGCCCCGTCCCGGCCCGCGATGTAGGCCAGCAGTTCGGTGGGGGCGGTGCCCGCGTCGACCTGACGGGCGATCGCCTTGAGGGCGTCCATCGTCGACCGGCGGCTGCGCTCGCGCAGCACGAGGGCGGGCGTCAGCCCCACCTGGGGCACGTCGAGGCTGCGCGGCTTGGCGCGCTCCACGCCCGGCGCGTAGCTCCCGGCGCTGTGCGCGGCGTTCACCCAGCTGCGCAGTGCGGTGTGCAGGGGGGCGAGGTGCTCGGGGTCCGTCAGGTCCGAGGCGCCTTCCAGCAGTTCGACGATCTCCTCCCGCACCGACCCCGGGACGTGCTGGGCCCCCTCCAGCATGCCCTCTTCCAGTTCCAGACCGGTGCCGGTCGGGTCGGGGGCGGCGGTGAGGGTGCCGGTGGAGGGGTCGAGGTGGATCGCGGCCCGGTGGGTGACCAGGTGCCGTTCCACCCGCTGTCCGACGGCGGTCTGCCAGGTCAGCCGGCCGAGTCCGAGCACGAGCTCGTAGGCCTCGCCGAGGTTGGCGGCGTCTTCGTGCATCTTGTGGAGACGGTCGTACAGCCGCACGACGGGATCGATCGCGCGCCGTCGCTCCGCCCAGGCACACCAGTCCTGCTCCCAGGCGGCGTACAGCTTCTCGATCCGCTCGCGCTTCGGGTGCTCGTCCAGCTCGTGGTAGCTCTTCTCGAGCGGGATGCCCTCGGACCAGTCCGGGAACTCCGGCTCGATCCGACGGCGCAGGTGCGGGGCGCGGGTCTGCTTGAAGTCCCTCAGGCGGCTGTCGTCGACCCAGGGGGCGAGGAGCGGATCGGGATGGGGGGCGTCCTCCCGGTCGGGGCGCTCGACGGTCACCCAGGCCGGGTCGTCGGTGGCCAGCACACCGTCGAGCATGACCTCCACGCCGTCGTCGTGGGGCAGTTCGTCGAACCACACCGTCCCGGCGGCACCGTCGAGGGTGCGTACGGGCCTCGCCTTGGACTCCTCGGCCTCGGCGAGGAACCGGAAGATCTGCCGCACGCGTGCCGCGTCGGTGGGCGCGGCGGACGGCCCGTCGGCGGCGGGGGCCGAGCCCGGCGCTCCCCCGCGGAGGGGCTGCGCCGGAACGGCCCCGAGGGTGCCCACGGGCGCCGCGGAGTGCGGCGCCTCGGCAGCGCGGGACGAGTCAGCGCCACCGTGCTGGTCCGACACGGTGACGGGGGCTCCCGCGGGTGCCGGTTCCTCGTCCGTGAAGAGGGAGGCCTGCTGGTCGCCGAAGAGGGCGGCCTGGTCCGGCAGGGGTGCCGGCGCGGTGCGAGCGAAGGCCGTCCGGGGGTCCCCACCCGATGGCGACGACGCGGTGACCGCCGTGGTGAAGGTGACGCTCTCCCGCTCGTGGGCGCCCAGGAACCGCACCTCGATGTCCAGCTCTCCTGCCGTACCGGCCGGGATGCTGTACGCCCAGGTCGCCGACGCGCGACGCCCCTTGAGCAGCTTGCCTTCGAGCTCGTCGTCGAGCGTCTTGGTCCGGTAGTCCTGCACCTGCCGGCCCGTCTTGCCGTAGGGCCCGCTGCGCACCTGCAGCGTGATGCCGTCCATGTCGATCGGCCGGTCCGTGCCGTTGCTGAGGTACAGGGTGCAGCACACGATGTCGTCGCCCTCGCGGTACCCGTACGAGTCCTCGGGGTCGACCAGCCGGTACGGCACCACACCGTCCACCCGGACGTGCAGTCCGTCGCCGTACTGGTAGTCCGTGCCGACGGGGCGCACGCTCTCGCCCAAACCGCTCTCGTGCTGGCTCACACGCCACCCCACTGCTGCTGAGGGCCACCCCGTGGCCGACTTCGTGAAAACGTGCCCGGTCACACGGGACACACCGTCACCGACCGCACTCCCCCTGCACATCGGCGTAGTGTGAACTGAGCACACGGCATGCTAGCAGCAATGCGGCACATGTCTTCGCGGCATACTTTTATTGACTGAGTTCACATTTTCACGGCAGGCTGGACCCCGGCGGCGCTCTCCCGACAAGACGATGCCCCGCATCTCGAGGCCGGCACCCCTCACGTCAACGGCCGGACCACCCAGGGCACTCCGCACGGAATCCTCCGAAGCGGTGTCATCGCAGATGGTCCGCCCATAGATTGAGGGGCCGCTGCCACCGGAGGTCAACACGCCGTACGGGGAGACGTCCCGTACACCGGCAGGGAAAGGAAGGGCATGCGCGCCCAGGAGATCACCTTCCTGAAGCTCGTCCAAGGGGACAAGCAGTTCCAGGTCCCGCTCTATCAGCGGACGTACAGCTGGGGCAGGGACCAGCTCAACCGGCTCTGGGAGGATGTCTGCGAACTCGTCGAGCAACACCTGTCGGGCGAGTCCACGGCGCCGCACTTCCTCGGATCCGTGGTGCTCGCCCCCGGACAGATCCAGGCCGGCGGCGTCCAGAGGTGGCTGGTCGTGGACGGCCAGCAGCGACTGACGACGCTGATGCTGGCGTTCGCCGCGTTGCGTGATCACCTGAGGGAGCGCGGGGACCTGCGCGGCGTGGACCGAGTCCACCGTCAGATACTGGTCAACGAGTTCCACGAGGGGCTGGACCACTACCGGCTGCTGCCCACGCAGGCGGACCGGAACGCGTACACGTCCTGTGTGCAGTCCCGTGCCGAGGCCGGCGGCGGCGACAACGTCGGCGCAGCGTACCGCTTCTTCGTCGGTGCTCTCGCGGAAGGCCAGGAGGCGGGCGACGAGCGGTGGATCTCGACCGTGGAGACCGTCCTCAAGGACCTGCTCTCCATCGTCGAGATCACGGCAGAGTCCGGCGACAACGTCTACCGGATCTTCGAATCGATCAACAACACGGGCGTCGGTCTCAGCCAGAGCGACCTGCTGCGCAACTACGTGTTCATGCTGCTGCCCAAACGGGGCGAGCGTGTCTACCAGGAGCTGTGGCTGCCCATGCAGCAGAGCCTCGGGCCGAAGAACCTCGAGCTGCTCGTCTGGCTGGACCTGGTTGTGCGCGGCAACTACAGGGCCAAGCAGAGCGAGATCTACCGGGAGCAGCAGAAGCGGCTGCAGCCGCTGGCCGGCGACGAAGCGGCGCTCCAGCAGGAGCTCGAGCAACTGTCGAAGCGGGGGCAGCGCTTCCGCCGCATCATCGACCCGGCGCGGGAGCAGTCTCCCGCGCTCCGCGCGGTCCTGGAGCGCTTGGCAGCGTGGGGTGGCCAGACCCACTATCCGCTCGCCCTGCACCTCCTGGACCTCGTGGACGCGGGGCGGACCACTTCCGACGATGCCGCGGAAGCGCTGCTGTACGTGGAGTCCTACCTGGTGCGACGGCTGATCTGCCAGACACCGACCTCCAGTCTGAACCGGATCTTCATGGAGGCGCCGAAGGAGCTGGAAACGGATCGCTCGGCGGCCGAGGCGGTCCGGCGCTTCCTCTCCGGACGCCGCCGGCGATGGCCGAGCGACGAGGAACTGCGCGAGGCGGTTCGCAACAAGCCCTTCTACTGGAGCGGTCGTCCACCCCAGCGCAGCTTCATCCTGCGCCGTCTGGAGGAGAGTTACCGCCCCTCCGAGCCGGTGGACTTCGCCAAGGCCGCACTCAGTGTGGAGCACGTACTGCCACAGCGCCCGGCTCCGTCATGGTTCCAGTTGCTCGATGAGGAGACGGAGCCCGGCCAGTCTCCCCAAGAGCTGCACGACCTGCTGGTCCACACGCTGGGCAACCTCACGCTGACCGGCGACAACGGCAAACTGTCCAACCATCCCTTCGAACGCAAGCAGCAGATCCTCGAGTCCAGCGCCCTGCGCATGAACCTCGAGATCGCCGAGGCGCAGCGCTGGGGCAAGGCGGAGATCCTGGCCCGCGCCGACCGCCTGGCCGCCCGTGCGGTGGAGTTGTGGCCCGGTCCGATCGGCGGAATCAAACCGGCGGGCGACGAGGCTCCGGGCTGGGCGGAACTGCGGGCCGCTCTGGTGGCGATGCCGAGCGGCACGTGGACGACCTACGGCGACGTCGCCGAACTCATCGGCAGCCATCCGGTGGCGGTCGGAGCCTACCTGGGCGCCAATCCGACAGTGATCGGAGCCCACCGGGTCCTCACCGTCGAGGGCAAGATCTCCCCCTCCTTCCGCTGGCCGGAGGGCAGCGACCGCCAACCGCCGCAGGAGCTGCTGGAAGGTGAAGGCGTGCGCTTCGACTCATGGGGACGAGCCCACCGCTCCCAGCGCCTGACGGCCGCCGAACTGGCCACCCTGCTGGGCAAGGACGTCACCCAACCCGTCTCACAGGATCCGCTCCCGGAGGGCGAGGACACGGCGGCCGCGGAACGGTTCCGCACGCAGTTGCGGGAGAACTGGCCGGACGCCTACGACGGGGTCGTGGCAGCCCTCGACTTCTGGCGCCGCCAGGGCGGTTACGTCACCTACGGGCGCCACGAGGAGACCAGTTGCTTCCCGGTGCTCGACGCCGGCACCAGCCACCACCCGCATCTCCTGTGGCCGGTGGGCATCTACCCGGTGAGCGGCGCGGTCGAGGTGGTGTTCCAGTACCTCAAGTCCCGCAGCCCGTTCGACGACACGGAACAGCGCCGGGAACTGCTGCACCGCCTCAACAAGATCGACGGCGTCGACCTGCCCGAGGCGAAGCTCGAGCTGAGGCCGTCCTTCCCGGTGACGGTCTTCGCGGAGCACGGCGACGAGGTGTGCGAGGTGCTGGACTGGTTCGTGGGGGTTGCGGCCCTCGATCTGGCACGGAGGGACTGACGCCGCTTCGTCGTCGGACACCGGCACACGGAGGGGGCATCAGTCCCCCTGTGGATCGCCGACCAGGGCCGGAACCTGCCGGAAGTCATCCAAGGCGGCGCCGAACTCCTTGGCCGCGGCATGAAAGGTAGCCCTGTCCGTCAGGGCCGTGGCCAGAGCTCGGCGTCCTGCCGCAGCGTCGTGCTGATGCAGACGCCGAGCCAGGCGCACCCCTTCGTCGAAGGGTCCTCGCACACGTTCCGCGAACAGATGGGTGCGGAACTCCCAGTAGACGGCCGAGCGCACAGTGAGCACCCGCTGCAGTCGCACCAACTCGGCTAGGGCCTGTTGGGAAAGAGGATCGTCTGTCAGACCTACCTGGGATGCTCCGAGCATGGAGATGACAGTGCAGCTGACGATCGACTGCTCCGATCCGCAGAGAATGGTGACGTTCTGGGCCGAGGCCCTGGGCTACGTGCCTGAGCCTGCGCCGGGCGGGCACGCCACCTGGCGTGCTTACTGGGCGGCGGTGGGGGTGCCCGAGGCAGAGTTGCCGGCCGGTGCCGGGGACATACCGGAGTCGATCATCGATCCCGCGGGACGTGGACCGAGGGTGTGGTTCCAGCAGGTTCCGGAGCCGAAGGCCGCCAAGAACCGGTGGCACTTCGACCTGAAGGTCGGTGGGGGCCGTGACGTCCCACTGGACGTCCGCACACAGCGGGTCAAGGCCACGGTGGAACGGCTGGTCAAAGTTGGTGCCACCGTGCTGCGGATCAAGGATGAGCCGGACATGGGGCTCTACGCCGCCGCCATGCAGGACCCCGAGGGAAACGAATTCGACGTCGTCTGAGGGCCGTTGCGACGGTGCTGGTCACAACCATTCGTTGATGGCTGCGACCAGCACCGTCGCTTCGTAGCGGACAGCGAGTTTGTCGTACCGGGTGGCCACGGCCCGGTGGCGCTTGAGCCGATTGATCCCGCACTCGACCGCGTGCCGCTGCTTGTAATCGGTCTTGTCGAACTTCGGTGGCCGACCGCCACGCGAGCCGCGCTTGATGCGGTTGTGGACCCGGTCCGCCGGGACCGGGACCGTGGCCTTGATCCCGCGTCGGCGCAGGTAGAAACGGTTACTGCGAGAGTCGTACGCCTTGTCGGCCCGCACCCGGTCCGGGCGCTTGCCCGGCCTGCCGAGCCCCAGCCTCGGAACCCGGATGGCTTCCAGGACCGCTTCGAACTGCGGGGAGTCGCCCCGCTGCCCGGCCGTGATCACGACCGACAAGGGCTTCGGCCCCTGCTCGACCGCGAGATGGATCTTGCTGGTCAGTCCACCGCGGGAGCGTCCGAGGCCGTGGTCGGCCGGCTCGACGAAGATCCCGCCGGGCGGTTCCTTCTGCAGGTCCCCCTTTTCGCCGCCCCAGCGGCGTGCTGGTGGGCCCGGCAGACGGTGGAATCGACGTTGACCTCCCAGGTGATCAGGCCCTCCGCGTCCGCCTCGGCCTGGAGCTGGGTGAGGATCTTCGCCCAGGTGCCGTCCCGCTGCCAGCGCCGGAACAGGTCATAGACCCGGTCCCACAGCCCATAACGTTCGGGCACGTCCCGCCAGGGAGCACCGGTCCGAGTCCGCCACCGTATGCCGTCTATCAGCTGCCGCCGCGTCCACACTTGCGGCCGACCTGGCTTGATGCCCTTCGGCAGCAACGGCTCAAGCCGGCCCCACTGGCCGTTCGTCAGATCCCCACGTCCCACAAGATGTGATCACCAACGAACAAGATCCACTTTTGCAACAGACCCTAGTCCTCGGACCCCTCGGAGTTGTCGGAATCATCCTTGCTCTCGAGCATGATCTTGCCGCCGACAAAAGCCACACCCAGGGCGAGAGCCGCGCCGGCGCCGGCCGCCACCATCTTGAGCGTCCCGAACAGGAACTTCTTGTTCTCGCTGTCCTTCTCACCTTCCATCCTCAGGGTGTCCATGATCTGCTCGATGATGAACTTCCGTTCCTCCCAGCTTGGTTCGCCCTTGTCGAGTTGACTGTTGAGAATCTCCCTGACGTGCTCGAGCGACCGATGAAAGTTCTCCTGACTCTGCTTGTTGGCCGAGAGCGTGGACTCGTGCGCTTCCTTGATCACGTCCACGACACTGACGGCAAAATCCTTGAATACAGGGAATTGCTCAACGATCTTCAGAGCCACCTCTGTATCCATGTCAGGCATCATCGCCGCAAACCTGACCATCTTGTCCTTCGAGAGGTTCCTCCAGGACTCGATCCCCAGTGCCTGCTTGATCTCAGCTTCGCTCTTGTACCGCATTCCGCGTTCCCCACCCATCACCCGGACCGTCCAACAGTTTCCCACCCAGACACAGCACACTCGGCCGGCACAACCGGCCCAAGCACGCCAGTATGCCGATCCATGCACTGAGTTCACAAGCAGTCCCTCACTGCTTGCGTACACCTCATCCTCACCTGGTTCTCCCGATGTACGGCGCCCTGCCGTTCCGACAGACTCTGCCCTCATACTGCGCAGCAGGAGTGGACAGTCCCGCGTGCCTCCCGGACCCAAGGCCTGGAGGCCGTGTGCTGGCGGAGTGTTCGGAGCCGGTCACCGAGTCCGAGCATCCCCTCGACGTGGCTGCACCGAACGGCTCACCGCTTCGCGTGGACGGTTGCTCCCTCGTTGGGCCACACTCGGATCATGCAGTCAGCCACGGTGCATCTGACGCCCGCCGGCACCACTGTTCCCGAGCACGGCGCGGTACTCGGCCAGGCGATTCCGTTCGACCGGGATCACTGGGTGACTCGTCTGCCCAGCGCGGACTGGTGGCCACCGGAACTCGACGGCCGCACCGAAGTGGCGGGCCGGCGGCGAGTCGACCGTAGCCTGGTCCTGGACATCGCCGCCCGTTCGGACAGCATCGAAGGGCGACGGCATCTTCTGACCGCGGCCCTCGTCTGGGGCACCGGCACCAAGGCGCGGTCCGTCGCACGCCGCGCACGCATCTTCACCGAGTCCGCGCCCCGGGACATCGACGTGTGTCTGGAGGCCGCACTGGACATCCTCCGGGAGGACGGAGCCGTCGCGGCGTACTACGCCTTGAACAACGAGCACCGGATCAGGTTTCTGGGCCCGGCCTTCTTCACCAAGGTGTTGTACTTCGCCGGTCGTGAGAGCGCCGGGGCGTGGCGTCCGCTGATCCTGGACCGTTTCGTGGCCCTGGCATTGCGGGCCGCGGGCACCGGCGACAAGTGGCCCACAAGTGCGTGGAAGACGCCCTGCTACGAGCGGTACCTGTCCCTCATCCACGAGCACGCACGTCGAGAAGGCGTCTTCCCCGACCAGATCGAGGCAGCATTGTTCACACGCGGCAAGCGCCTGGTCGGGCGTCCTGGGTGAACTCGCGTGCTGATCACCATCACTGAGCTTTCACCGCCTGCAATTCCGCCATGATCGCGTTGAGTTCGGCCAACATCTCGGCAGCGCTCGTCCTGAGGGCCTGCGCCTGCTCCGGCGAGCGGTTGGCGGAATTCTCCGACGCCTCAGCGGTGAGGGCCAACCATGTGTGGGCGAGGCGCATCACTCGGTTTGTCCGCTTGGTCCTCCTGAACGGGCGGCCGGTGACGGACATCTTCGCCTGCACACTCTCGTACAGCGCTCGGACCTGTCGTCTCTCCCCGGCAGTCGCGTGCCGTGCAGTAGTTCGTTCCTGCTTGGACTTGTGCTGCTGAACGTCTCTGAGCGAAGCGCCCACGTGCCTCCACTGCTGCGCGGTGAGGGTGCGCGTCGGAGTGGTCACGGGCCGCCGTGGGGGCACTGCTCGGGGCGACGTCCCATACAAGGCGATGCCGCGTTCCCTCTCCTGCTTCACCCAGGCGTGCAGGAGCGGGGAATCGGGCGACAGGCCCTGGGCGCCCGCTATCCCGAGTTGATGGAGCACCCTGGGCAGGCAGGGCTGGAGGCCCCCCTTGTCGCCGAGCAGCAGCACCGACAGGACGGGCTTGGAGTCCCAGAGCGGGCTGTCGACCTCGACGAGGAAGTCGACCAGCTCGCGCTGCGACATGCCCTTGATCGACTTGCCGAGTTGCGCGCGGAGGTCGGACCAGCGCAGCGGGCGCCCTTCCGCCGCGGCGTCCGTGAGGACCTCACGGGCACGGACGACGGCCTGGTCCCGGGTGAGGACCACCGCGCTTTCCTTCGCCCGCTGTTTCCGGGGCGTCGCCGAAGGCACCGTACTCGGGGGCGTGACATGGGACGGTCGAACCGGCTGAACCGCTCGGGGGGCCGGGGTCGGCTCCTTCTCAGGCGGCTCGAGACGGAGCCCGGTGAGGCCTGTGCGGGCGGCCTCGCGAGCGTCGAGGCGGACGAAACGGTCGAGGCGGACGGCCCACCCGTCGCCTCCTTCGCGAACCAGCATGCTCGCGCGGTCGACAACCCGGTAGACGTGCGCCGCGGATGGCGGTGGGGTGTCCTCGGGCAGGGACAGCACCGCTCGCACGATGGGGCTGCCGGCCGGTCTGACGTCCGCCACGGCCAGGCGTCGCCCCTCGGATGCGAACGGCGACCCGTCGGTGACGACAGCTCCCTCGTCCAGTGCGAAGGCGAGGGGCCCGGCAAGGGGGAACGTGAACGGCTCCGTGCGCCTGGCGAGTGGCGGTTCGCCCCCGCCGGAGGGAGTCAGCAGTCCGGCCTGCTCGATCCGGCAATCCTCCAGAGGGTCCCAGCGGACGGAAGGTCCGCCATGCGTCTGGGTGCCGATGTACACGCGGCGCTCACCGCCCCGGGTTTCCAGCCGGAAGCGCAATGCGTAGCCGTTCCGGGCGAGGATCTCTTTCGTGAGGGGCCCGTCCGTACCGAAGAACCAGTCGACTTCGTCCACGTCGTCGCCGAGGTCGAGGTTCGCCGTGCGCCAGCCCCGGTAGGCGAGGGGTGAGAGCTGGAAGCGGAGCCGTCGGCGGGCGGCGGGCAGGTGCAGGTCCACCGCACCACCGGGACCCGAGCCGAGGTCACGGGTCCGCACTTCGCCCCGTTGTCCCTGCTTGTCCAACAGCCTGCGCAGGCCCCGCTTGATGAACAGGTGGTCGGCGCTGGTCTCGCCGGTGGCGGCACGTCCGCAGGTGGGTCCACCGGCCACATGGGCGAAGTGGCACACCTTGTCGCGGTAGAGGCGGTCCATTAGCTTGGCACCGCATCCGCCGAGTTCGTACCCACACCAGTAGGTGTACTTCGGGTGGCGCCTGCGCCAGGCTTCCAGCTCCGAGGCTTCCATGGGAAGGATCACCGGGTGGTCGGACTTGCTGTTGCCGATCACAGCTGTCTGCACGAGACGGTGGTCGAGCATGAAACCTCGCAGGGGATGCCCGGGTAGTGTTCACCCAGCCGGGGGCACGGGTGATGCGAACGAGGACAGTATGTTCTCCATGGACTCAGTTCACAAGAGTTGACCCACGGCGGCGGTCCTGCCCCTAGCGGATTCCCCTCCGCGGCAGCACGGCCGCGTTCCACTTTGACCGAATCCGACCGACCCGACGTCTTGCCCACCACATCAGCTGCGAGACGAAATCGTTCGCCGCACCGAGTCAACGTGAGGTCCGCTCGACGATCCGGGAAATCCGTTGGCCCTGCTTACGGGAGCGCGTCATAGGCTTCCGGGGCGCGGTGACACGGTCGGCGAAGAGGAATGGCGGATGGCGGGACTGTGCGAGATCTGGCAGCGTGCGGAAGTGTCGCGCAGGTTCGAGGTGTTGTCGGGTTTCGTCGCGACGTGCGTGGCGGGGGACGACGAGGCGCGACGCCGGCTCGCCCAGCTGGTTGCCCATGCGGAAGCGGCCCTCTCCCCCTCGCCCCCGGATTTTGCGGTCGCCTCGAAGTGCCTGGACGAACTCGTCCGGTGGGCTGACAGAGAGTGGGCCGATCATCCCTACCGTCCGGTGGAGGCCCGGCCTGACGAAGCCGACCGGCAAACGCGTGACCACGCCAAGGACCTCTGGCACGCCGCACTTCCAGTTCACGTCCGGGACGAGATGGGCCGCATCGAACTCAGCCTCGAGGTGAGGTTCCTGGCCCTGTGCCGCCAACCGAGCCTGGACTGCGGGATCCGCCAGGACATCTTCTACGTAGCCGGTCGAGCAGCGATGGCCCTCGATTTGGGACATCTGGAAGCCGCAGAACGCGAGATCCGGCGCATGGAACAGCTTGGCTCCATGCAGCCACCGGAGCGCCGCTGAGGCTGAGCCGCGGCTTCCGAGGACTCTCAGAATCACGCCAAGACGCATGGCAGTTGGGCGACCATGGAGTGGCATGCAAGGGACCGCGTCCATCATGTTCGCAGCTTCCGACATCCACGGGGAGCCATGTCTGCATCATCGTGAGCCGAGCCTGGTTCAAGTCACAAGCACGGACGACAGCGGCCACAGCCGGGCCGACGTGCCGTCGCGGCTTCCCGGGGCGTTTCGATCGGACTCGGCTGCTTCCCGTGGTCAACGCTCGCGGTGCTGATCGCCAGCGTCTCAGGACTGTTCAGTGTTCTGTACAGCGACGCCGACAAGCCGGAAGGCGGAGAACCTACTGTGTTCCGGCGGCGGGCCCTCGCCGCGCGCGGTTCGTACGGGCGTTGTACGGGTCCGGGGCCGTATCCGGGCCGTTGTCGCATGCGTTGAACAAGGCCACGGCGGCCGAGATTGGGCGTCGCCGCGGATGCGGGTGGGCGGGGTGCGTTCCGGGACGGAAGGGCGTGAGGCATGAGCACGGCACGGGAGACGCGGAATGGTCGGGCGGCAAAGGCGAAGGAGGAGGGCGGCGGTGATCTGCCGGGGGCGTGGGCAGCGTACGGGAGGCTGCTCCAGCATCTGCGCAAGCGGGCCGGGTTGAACCAGCAGCAGCTCGGGGAGGCGATCGACTACTCGTTGGAGCAGGTCGCCTCGGTCGAGCAGGGGCGGCGCCCGGCGAAGGCGACGTTCACGAGGGCGGCGGACCGGGTGCTGGAGGCGGGCGGAGTACTGGAGGTACTCCAGGACGAGGTGGACCGGGCGAAACTGCCGCGGTTTTTCCGTAACTTCGCGCTGATTGAGGCGGAGGCAGTCAGCCGCTGCGACTACGAGCCACTGCTCGTGCCCGGCCTGTTGCAGACGGAGGCATACGCGCGGGCTGTGTTTTCCGGGCACTGCCCCCCGTTGAGCGAGGAGATCATCGACCAGCGTACGGAAGCCCGGCTCGGACGGCAGAAGCTGCTGGAGCGGGTGCCGCTCACGGAGCTGTCCTTCATCATCAACGAGGAGGCGCTACGCGATCCGGTGGGCAGCCCCGAGGTGATGCGTGAACAGTGGCAACACCTGCTCGAAGTGAGCGCGTTGCGGAACGTGGAGGTCCAGGTCGTGCCCGCCCGCCGGGGCTTCCACTCCGGCAAGAACGGCGCGTTCGTGGTGGTGGAGACCCAGGATCACAAGCACCTCGGATACTTCGAGTCCCAGGGTGTCGGGTGCGTCATCTCGGAGCCCACCGAGGTCAGCACCTTCGCCTTGCGATATGGCAAGCTGCGATCGCAGGCCTTGAACGTCGAGGAGTCTGCGCGACTCATCGAGCGGATGGTGGGAGAAACATGAGCGTGGAGCGGATGGCCGAGCACGTGGACGGGCTGCACTGGTTCAAGAGCAGTTACAGCGGATCGGACGGCGGAAACTGCGTGGAGGTGGCCGCCGCCCTGGACGCCGTGTACGTACGGGACTCCAAGGCCTCAGACGACGGGCGGGTGCTGCGGGTCGGCCGGGACGAGTGGGCGGCGTTCATGGCGCTCACGGCGGGATAGCTCCGACCAGGGCTTTCGAGCGGAACAACGGGCTGGTTCACGTCACTTGAGGTGACGCGAACCAGCCCGTTGTCATGCCGCCGACTCAGAAGAGGGCACCCTCGGCGCCCTCACCGAAATCCGACCCACCTCGCGCGGCCAGCTGCTCCTTGCGCTTCCGGACGGCCTCGGGAGAGGGCGGGGGCAGGTCGGGGTGCTTCTCCCTGGCCTTCTTCTCCGTCACTCCCTTGTGCAGACCGAGGTGCACCTCGTCGGCATACGCTTGGTGGTTCAACTGGCGCAGGCGGTCGATGATCTCAGTCCGGGCCAGTAGGCCGATGGTGTAGCGGCTGCCCTGATCGGTCTCGTGGAAGCCGTGGTCGAGGGGAAACCCCTTGTGGGTCGGATCCGCAGACAACGTCAGCCCCGATTCGTCCACGAGGTCGTGCCAGCCATACGCCTCAACAGTCGCCTTGTCGATCTCCTCATGGATACGGCGGAGTTCGACGATGTCTTCATCTTGACAGTCAGGGTCGTGCACAAGGTTGTAAGTAGCCGTAAGGCCAATATTGCGCGCAAGCATCAGGTCGCGACGGTAGGCATTAAGACGAGTCCCGGCAACGCGGAGACGAGCGGTAGGAATCGGGCGGACCAGGGTTTCGAATACATCAGTCGGCGTGTAGCGAAGGTCACCCTTCATGGTAGAGGCGCGGTCGATCGCCCACCAGTAGTGCACAGAACTACTGAGGAATCCCAGCAGGACTGGGTCATCGCTCGCAAACACGATCAAGTCAAGAGTGAGTACTTGTCGCGTCGACACCATAACCGGCATCACCACTTTACTGACTCGCGCCAGAACGATGCATGAATCCTTCCCACCGATGCGACTGTAGAGTTCCTGCCTGCTGCGCTCATAGAGCCACCAGTGTTCCTTGGCTCGCTTACTGAACTTATTGACGTCACGCTCCGGCTTAACCTCATTCAGCACGCGCTCATAGGCCTTAGCGTACTCGCGAGCTTTAACCTCCGACCAGTCATGAAAGTTGATGACCCATCGATCAGGAGAATGAGTTGGGCTGTTGTTGCAATTCTGTCCATTCAGGTACGGGAACAGGACATCAGCATAACGAGGATCTTCTTGAATCCACGACTGCGCCTCGTCTTCATTGAGAGTGAACCCCATTCCGAGAATGATGACACCCTGAAAGGAAATACTCCCATTGCACTTCAGGGCTTCGATCCAGCCACGAACGCGAGAAATTGGGGTCAGCGAAGTGCTGATCCCACTTACCACCACACCTCCGAGGTAACGCAGGCCTTCTGGCGCTACAGTCCTGACACTGGTCCACACAGCACAATATTCCAGCACTGCGGAGGAAGACGGCCAGGGCGCACTCTTAATTGCTCGACGAACTGTTGCCCCGCGAGCAGCGATCTGATCCAACCCAACTTCCCGTGTATCCCCTTGAGCCAAAGTATTAGTGGCAATGAGACCAGTCTGCCCACCATCATTCAGGAGGTCATGCACCCTCAATTCAAAGTAGGCAACAAGATCGGCACTTCCACGCTTATCGTTCGCAGTATGACTTACTAGATATTCCCGATAGGCTTCTCCCATCGCACCCGTAAGTTTTTGTCCGCCCAGGAATGGCGGGTTCCCCACAACCGCGTCGAACCCTCCCCTCAGCGCGAACACTTCTGGAAAAACCAACGGCCAATGCACCGGCCGCCGCTCCAGCGCCCCCTCCGGCAGCTCCGCCCCCAGCCATTCCTCCGCCGTAACCCGCGCCTCGCGCACCACGTCCGAGTCGTCCTCGACCCCATCCGCGACGACCTTCTGCACGATCCACGCAGCCCGAGGGAACAGGTCCCGTACGCGCTCACCCCCGTCTTCCTCGTACCAAGGCACCCGCCCCGAAGCACAAGTAGCCAGCGCCGCCCCCGCGATCAAGTCGCCCACCAGCCGCAGCCGCCGCGAGTGCCGGTTGACCTCCTCCAGACGCTCCCGCTTCTGCTGGAGCGCCGGCAGGTCGACGCCCTTGATCGCGGTGATCGCCAAGCGCTCACGTGTGAGCTGGTCCACCAACTCCCGCGTCTGCTCGGCCAAGATGTCGCTCTGCCCCTGCGGCTTCATGTGAACGGACTGGATCTGCTCCATGCTGTGCACGCCCAGCAGTGAGTCCCCCGCCACCAACCTGTCGTCCAGGAAGGTGAACGGGCGGCCCGGGTCCATCGACACCAGCCACAGCGAGAGCTTGGCCATCTCCACCGCCATGGGGTTGATGTCGACCCCGTACAGGCAGTGTTCGATGATCCGGCGGCGGGCCTCGACCACCACCGGGTCCTGTTCCGCGTCGGCGGACGTCAGCGCGTCGACCGCCCGGCCCGCGCGGTAGGCCATCGCGTCCGCGCGGCCTTCGGACTCCCAGGCCTCGATGAGCCGGTCCGCCAGGTATCGGCACGCCGCCACCAGGAATGCCGCCGAGCCCATCGCGATGTCCGCGACCTTCAGGTCCAGGATCTGGTCGGCCGGCTTCAGGCGCCACTCCCCCGTGTCCGCCGTCTGGAGCGGGCCCGGCTCGTAGACCAGGGGCTCCAGCGCGTGCAGGACGACTTCCTCGGCCAGGAAGCGGGGCGTGTAGTGCGTGCCCGTGTTCTTCCGGAGAGAGGACTCCGTCACGTACAGCGCGCCGTTCGGGATGACCGTCGGCAGGCCGCGCAGGTCGTCGCGGAGGATGCCGACGAAGGGGAGCAGCCGTTCCGTCAGCGCCGCGTCCTTCGTCACCGCGTTCAGGCGGCGGCGAGCCTCGGCCACGGCCTCCGTATCCAGTGGGGCCAGCCTCTTCTCCAGCTGGCCCGCCGTCGCCGGGGGCTTGGGGTCCTTCCACTTCTCGTGGATCGACTTCGCCAGGGTCTTCAGCGAGCCGCCCGCCTTCGCCGCCAGGGACTCCAGCTCCCGCAGCGGGACCTCGTGTTCCAGGCCCTCCGGGCCGATGAGGCCGACCATGTGCTCGGTCGCCCGGCGGCCGTCGAAGGACAGCAGGCCCTCGTACACGTAGCCGATCTGCTCGACGTCCAGCGCGCGGAAGCTCAGCGTGCGGACTTCGCGGTCCTTGCCCTTGCCGACACGGACCTCCTGCACCGCCTGGAGCATGTGCAGGACCGTGCGGTCGTCGATGGGGAGCAGTGGGGTGGTGCGCTCCAGCCAGGGGTACTTGTCGGGGTCGAAGATCGAACCGTCGTACGCCGGGAGGCGGAAGCCCGAGCCGGGGTGGTCCACTCCCCCGTGCACCGCGTGGAACAGGGCGATCAGGCGGTGCCACGCCGAAGTGGTGTGCTCCAGAGAGGTTTCGCCCTCCTCGTCCGCCCGTGCCTTCAGCTCGTCGCGCAGGAAGCGGGCCGAGTACGAACGCGCGTACACCTCGTTGTCGGCCGGCAGCAGGCCCCGCTCCTCCGCGAAGAGGAGGAAGACGATGCGCATCATGACGCCCACCGCGCCCCGGTAGACCTCGCCCGCGCCGACGCCCGAGGCGTGGAGGCCCGGGGCGCCGTTGTCGATGGCCCGTACGTCCGCCCGTCCTATGGCGTCCACGAGGAGTTCCACCGCCTGCCGGACCTGCACGCCCAGCGCCTCGGTGACGTCCTCGCCCGCCGCGAGGCTGGCCTTGAGCAGGCCGACCAGGGTCTCGGGCTCGTCGTACTCGAAGAAGCGGCGACGGCTCAGCAATGAGGCGAACGCGCGGACGACGTTGCGCTCCGCCGCCTCGTTCCAGCCGATGGTGTCGAAGACGGCCGTCGTCGTCACGCCGCCCAGCGGGGCCCAGACCAGGCACCACCAACGGCCGTCGGTGACCAGGCCGAGCGGGACCCCGTGGTGGCGCAGGAGGCGGGCCAGGCGGTCGGCGGGAGCCGCCGCCCAGTCGCCGCCACCGCCCGCACGCGCGGTGGGCGCGGTGCCCGCCGGGACGGTGACGCCCAGCAGCCGTACGCGCTTGGCGGCGGAGTCCACGTCCGGCTCGTCGGCAAGGTCGGCGCCCGGTTCCACCAGCGCGAAGTCCGGGCGGACCTCCGTGTTGTGCTCGGCCACGCGCAGGGTGAGGCGGTCCAGGCCGTGGTGCTCGGACTCTCCCTCCCGGAAGGTCAGCGCGTCGTCCCAGCCCAGCAGGCGGCGCAGGACGTACACCACCCAGGCGTCGCGTCCGGCGACGGTGTCGGTCTGCCAGTCGGCGTGGTGGGCGCGCAGGCGGGCGCGTTCGTCCTTCTCCAGGGTGTCCAGCTGGGGCCAGGCGCGCAGCAGGACCGGCATGGTCAGGAAGGGTCCCGAGACCTCGGTGAGGTCGAGCCACTCCTGGTGCTGCCGGCGGCCGTCGGCGGCCTGGGCCTTGGCGGCGGCTACTCCACGGCTCATGGGGCGGCGGGGGCTCATCGGCGGGCTTCCTTTGCGGGGATGACGAACACGACGGCGGCGGGGAAGAGGTGGGAGCGGGGCTCGCGGTAGCGCGCGGCGATGGCGGCGAGTTCGCGTTCGCGTTCGGCGGGGAGGCCTTCGAGGCGTTCCTGCCAGCGGCGACGGTCGTCCTCGAACTGGCGGCGTTCGTGGCCGGTCAGTTCGTGGGTGGTGAGCAGGGCGAGCTGTTCGCCCTCCTCGTCGCCCTCCTCCTTGAGCTTCGCCCGCAGGGTGGCCTCGAAGCGGTCGAGGGTGGCGGTGATGCGGCGCTCCTCTTCCGTCCTGCGGTCCGCCAGGCGGCTCTCCAACTGGCGGCCGAGTTCCGTGGAACGGGCTTCGAGGGAGCGGTAGAGCGGGTCTCGCAGCCTCGGCCAGGCCTCCGTCAGCTCCTTGCGCAGATGTGGTGCAGCCTCGGTGCCGTCGGTGAGGGCCTGGGACAGGACTCGGCCCTGTTCGCCGACCGACTCCCAGCGGCGGAAGCGGCCCGTGTCGCCGAACCAGCCGCCCGCGTAAAGGACTTCCTCGTGCAGGCGGGTGCCGTCGGTGCCGACGAGGACGTAACGGGCGTACGCCGAGACGAGGGTCGTGGTGACGGCCGGGTCGTCGGAGACGACGGCGGTGACACGGCTCAGGCCGACCGAGTCTGCGTTCCAGACGGCTGCCGTGAGCAGGCGTGTCGAAAGGGCGACGAGCGGGTGCTTGAGGTGGGCCAGGACCACGTCGTCCCTGCCCTGTGCGGAGACCGCCGGGGAGAAGGTGAGCGGGCGCTGCTCGCCCTCGCGAAGCTTGTGGGCGAGGCCGCGGGTCGCCCGCTCCCAACTGCCGGACAACGGCTGCACGTCGAACAGGTCACCCGGCTCGAACTCCTCCGCACGGAACGTGGACGGCAGCAGCGGCGGCTGATGGTCCAGGGCGAGGGCGGTCTCGACCACGCGCCGGACATTGGCCGGCGTGAGGCCGAGTGCGGTCACCGTCTCGTCGTACTGGTCGGCGAGACGCTTGGTCTGCGCGGTGACGTTCTGTTCGGGGGCCACCTCGCCGCCCGTGCGGCGGCCCTTGATCGGCTTGGGCCTGGCGTTCTCGATGTCGACGGGGCCGGTGTCTCCGGTCATACGGCGCTGTACGGCGTCGGCGAGGACGGCGTTGACCGAGCCGAGGTCGTGCTCCATGCGCGCGACCTTCTTGGCGACCCTGGAGAGGAACTCCAGGTCGGCCTCGTAGGAGCCGGCCTGCGCCTGCTGCCAGCCGGAACCGATGAAATGGGAGATCTCGGGGTCCTGCTTCTGGCCCCATCGGTCGATGCGGCCGATGCGCTGTTCGAGCTTGTTGGGGTTGAAGGGGATGTCGTAGTTGATCAGGCGGTGGCAGTGGTTCTGGAGGTCGATGCCCTCACCGGCGGCGTCGGTGGCGAGGAGGATCCTGACCTTCCCCTCGGGGCGGGACGGCTCGGTCTGGAAGCCGAGGCGGATGCGTTCGCGCTCCTCGGTGGACAGACCGCCGTGCAGGCGCTCCACTCGGCCGCCGTCGGTGAGCTCCTCCTGCTGGAGAAGGTCGTACAGCCATTCCTGGGTGTCGCGGTACTCGGTGAAGACGACGACCCGCTCGTTGGTCCACTTCTTGCCGTCGGGGCGGCAGATCGCCTTCAGCTCCGCGATCAGGGTCTCGGCCTTGGAGTCGGGCGCGGCCTCGTGGGTCAGCGCCCAGCGTTCCATCTCCTGGAGCAGGTCCAGTTCCTGGCCGTCCTCCGCCGGAGTGAGCGAGGTGGAGCGGGTCAGCGCGTCGTCCTCGGCGTCGACGAGGCCCGTGTCGTCGAGGTCGGCGACCAGGTCGGTGAACTCCTCCAGCCACTCGGGGACTTCGGCGGCTGCCGAGCGTCCGCGCGCTGGAGCGGTGTCGTCCAGGTGCGAGAGGTAGACCTGGACGGTGTGAAGGAAGGCGGCCGGGGAGGAGAAGAGGCGCTTCTTGAGCAGCAGGGTCACGAGGTCGGCGGCGCGGCGGCCGCCCCGGGCCTTGGGGGTGAGCTTCTTGCGGCGCAGCTCCGCGAACGAGCCGAGGAGTTCGTGGATCGCGCGCTCCTGCTGCGTGTAGTCCACGGGCAGCTCGCGCGTTACGCGGGTACGGAAGCGGGGCGTGCCGTCGGCGTTCGTGACCGTGGACTTCAGCCGTCGAACGACCGTGTCCTTGAGCGCCTCCTTGTCGGGGTCGACGCCACGTGCGAAGCGCTGGTCGTCGATGAGTTCGAGGAGGGCGGTGTACGACTCGGGGTAGCCGTTGTGCGGGGTGGCGGAGAGGAAGAGGCGGTGCTCGAAGTGCGGAACGAGGCGGCGGATCAGCTTGGTCTGCTGGGAGTCGACCGCGTACACCTGCTTCGGCGCGGCGGGTGCGACGTGGTGTGCCTCGTCGAGGACGAGGAGGTCGAAGAAGCGCTTGTGGTCGCCGTCGCTGCTGTCTCCGGGGGCGCCGATGACCTCGTCGAGGAGGCGCTGGGCCTTCTGGCCGCGGAGCCAGGGCAGGGAGACGATGGTGAGCGGGTGGACGCGGAAGGGGTTGGCCGCGGTGCCGTGGGTGCGCCGCAGACGGGCGCAGTGCTCGGAGTCGACGATGGTGAACTCCAGGCCGAACTTCTCGGCCATCTCGTCGCGCCACTTGAGGGTGAGGCCTGCCGGGCAGACGACCATGGTGCGGCGGGCCCGGCCGCGCAGCATCAGTTCCTGGACGACGAGCCCGGCCTCGATGGTCTTGCCGAGGCCGACGTCGTCGGCGAGGAGAAGGTTGACGCGGGGTGCGCCGACGGCGCGGGAGACCGGCTCAAGCTGGTACGGCTCGACGGCGACGCCGGAGCGGAACGGGGCCTGGAGGGTCTTGGCGTCGGCGGAGGCGACGGCGGACCATCGGACGGCGTCGAGGAACGCGGCGAGGCGGTTCGGGGAGTCGTAGGCGCCGGCGGAGGCGTCGGGAAGGGAGCCGGCGGGCAGGACCCGGCGGCCGGGCTCGACCTCCCAGATGACGGAGAGGGTGTCGCCGAAGCGGCCGTCGGCTACGGACTGGAGGTGGACGAGGGTGGCGGGCCTGCGCTCGTCGTCGCCGTCCCGGGCCGGGGAGGGCTCGACGCGGGCAACCACCCAGGACTGGCCGCGCACCTCGACGAGGTTGCCCTCCTCAGGGAGCTGTCCGGCCCCCGTGCGCTCGGTCTCGCGCTGAGCTGCTGGCGTCATGGGCGCTGTTCCCCTCGGTGTCTCTGCGGCCGTTCCGTAGACAGTGTCCTGCCTCCCCACCGGATCGGTTCGACCGCAGGTTAACACGAGACACAATCTGTGAACAGAGCTTACAAAAGCACGGTCGGACCGACGGCTCAGGACATGCGGCGCAGCCGCTCCAGCAGCGCCCTCGCGCGCCCGTGACGGTCGTCCTCCGCTCGCAGTACGCGGTCCTCGTCGCCGACCAGGCGGCGCAGCAGTTCGGTGGCGGCGTACCGCTCCCCCGTGCGCACCAGCAGCACGGCGATCTCGTAGCGGGTGTCCAGCACGGCCGGGTCGTCCGGTCCGAGGAGGCTGCGCTGCTCGGCGAGGACCGACTTCAGGTCGTCCAGTGCCTCCCGGGTGCCGCCGAGCGCCGCCACACACAGGGAGGCGCCCACCCGGGCGGCGAGCAGATCGGCCCGCTCCAGGTCCGGGACGGCCATGAGCGCCCCGTACTCCTCCAGGGCGCGGGCCGGACTGCCCGAACGACGCAGGGCCGCCACCTCTGCAAGACGCGGGTGCGGCACGGTGGGCGGCGCCAGAGGAACCGCAGGTCGCGCCGGAGGCATCGAGGGCGCCGGCGCCCAGGTGGCGAGCGCCGCGACCACCTCCGCCGCCGAGACAGGACGGTCCCGCGGATTCTTCTCCAGCAAGGCCTCCACCAGCCGGCGCAGTCCGGCAGGGATGTCGGGCCGACGGTCGGTGATCGGCGGCACGGGGTCGTGGGCGTGCCGGTGGTAGAGCATGAAGGGGCTGGCGTCCGTGAACGGCGGCGTGCCGGCGAGCAGTTCGTACAGGACGCAGCCCAGTGAGTAGAGGTCGCTGGCCGGCTCCGCCTGGCCGACGGCCTGCTCGGGAGCCATGTAGACGACCGTGCCGGGAGTGGCGTTGGCGGCGGTGAAGCGGGTCTCGCCGGGATGGGGCTCCAATGCGGCCGCGACCCCGAAGTCCAGGACCTTGAGCTCACCATCGGGGGTGATCATGAGGTTGGCGGGCTTCAGATCCCGGTGCATGACGCCTTGGCCGTGGGCGTAGACGAGGACATCGGCCGTACGGCGCGCCACGTCCGCGGCGCGCCCGATGGCCAGGGGACCGTCGCTCTCGAGTACGGCGCCGAGGGTCCGGCCGGGGACCAGATCCATCACCAGGAACAGTTCGCCGTCGTGACTGCCGTGGTCGTACACCGCTGGAATGCCCGGATGCTCGAGCCGGCGGGTCAGGCTCGCTTCCCGCAGGAAGCGCCGCTCCAGCGTGCTGGGACTCCCGGCCCGAGCGCCTACCGCGAGGAGCTTGACCGCCACCTGACGGTCCTCGGTCCGGTCGTACGCCGCCCAGACGACTCCCATGCCGCCCCGGCCCAGCTCGTGCGTGAGCTCGTACGGTCCCAGGCTTCGCCGCATCGCGCCCGTCTCCAGCCAGTCCCGGCGCCCGCGGCGCCTGCCACCTCCGCACGACCGCGAGCGGCGCGCCGCCCCCGGTCGCTCGGATCATCCTCTCACTGTTCACACGGGCCTCGGCCCTTGCGGTACGAGGAACGGCCTGCGCGGGTCCTCGGGCAGCCCGGGGCGCAGGGCGAGACCGGGGTCGGGCGCCGGCAGGTACGGCGCGAGAGCCGCGTAGACCTCGGTGGCGGAGGCCGGCCGGTCTTCCGGGCGCTTGGCGAGCAGCGCCGACACCAGGTCCTGGAGGCCACGCGGGACGTCGACGCCCGAGTCGGCGATGAGCGGCGGTGCCGTGCCGATGTGACGGGAGGCGAGGAGGGCCGGCTGGTCGGTGGCGAAGAGTGTGCTGCCGGTGAGCATGTGGTGCAGCAAGCAACCCAGCGCGTAGAGGTCACTGCGTCCGTCCAGCGGGTCCCGGCCGGAGAGCAGCTCGGGTGAGGCGCAGGCGATGTTGCCGACGCCCTCGCCGGTCATCGTCAGGCGCGGATCCACGTCGCTCAGGAGCTTCACCAGCCCGAAGTCCAGGATCTTCACCACTCCGTCGCGCCGGACCATGATGTTCTGCGTCTTCAGGTCCCGGTGGACGAGCCCCGCGGCGTGGGCGGCCGAGAGCCCGGCGCACAGCTGGGCGGTCACGGCAGCGGCCGAGGGCACGTCGAACCGCGCACCGGGCTGCTGGTCGAGGAGGTACTCCAGGGTGGTGCCGTCGATCAGTTCCATGACGAGGCAGCAGGTGTCGTCCGTCAGGGAGGCGTCGAAGACCGTCGTGACGTTGCCGTGGTCGAGGCGGGCCGCGGCCCGCGCCTCGCGCTCGAAGCGGGCGAGGGCCGCGGCCCTGCTCTGGGACACGGCCAGGAGGTCCGCGGCCACGGTCTTCACCGCGACGGTCCGCTCGAGGTACAGGTCGCAGGCGTCCCACACCTGCCCCATGACGCCCTTGCCGAGGACCGACTTCAACCGATAGCGGTCACGTAGCACCAATCCCGGAGCAAATTTCCGCATTCCGTCCGCCCTCCACATTTCCCACACCGCACATCAGGACCTTTGTACTGTGAACAAAGTCAATGAGGGTAGTACCCTGGCGACTCACACGGGCGCTGGGATGCCGACCAGCCCAGCAGGCCAAGCACCTCGGAGACCATCGATGAGTACACCTAGTGCCGTACCCGTCAGCCTGGCCGAGATCGCCCGGATCGCAGGCGTCGGCCGCGCCGCGGTGAGCAACTGGCGTCGCCGCCATGATTCCTTCCCGTCCCGGATCGGCGGCACGGACGTCAGTCCGCAGTTCTCGCTCGCGGAGGTCGAGCGGTGGCTGCGGGAGAACGGCAAACTGAAGGACATCGGTGGCCGCGAGTTCCTGTGGCCCCGTTTCGAGGCGCTCGGCAGCCGGGACGAGTCGGGGCTGGCGATCGCCGAGGCCGCCCGACGGATGCGCCACCCGAGGACCCGCACCTCCTCCCCCGACCTCTCCGCCGAAGTGCGCCAGCTCGTCGGCGAGGCCGCGGCACTGGGCCGTGCCGAAGGACCGCGCGAGACCTTCGAGTTCCTGCTGCAGCGCTGGCTCGAGACGCATGTCCGGCAGCTCAGCACCACTCCTGCGCCGCTCGCCGGCCTGATGACCCGGATCGCCCTCGCCGCTCGCATCGGCGCTCCGGCGGACGGGCTGACCGTCTTCGACCCCGCCTGCGGCACCGGCCACCTGGCGGCCGCGGCGTTCCAGGAGTACGACGGCCCGGGACTGGCCGTGCTGGGCTGTGAGCGGGATCCGGCCCTCGCCGCGCTGGCCACGGCCCGCCTCGGCTTCGTCACGGAGGGCACGGACGTACGCGCGGAGATCCTCACGGCCGATGCACTGCGCGAGGACCCGTTCACGGGCACCCCGGCCGACATCGCGTTGTGCAATCCGCCGTTCAACGAGCGGGACTGGGGATATGAGGAACTCGCCACCGACCAGCGCTGGGCGCACGGCCTGCCGCCGCGGACCGAGCCGGAACTCGCCTGGGTGCAACACCTGCTCTCGCACCTCAAGCCCGGCGGATGCGCGGTCGTCGTCCTGCCGCCCGCCGTCGCCTCACGCAAGGCCGGGCGCCGCATCCGGGGTTCACTGCTGCGCACGGGAGCGCTGAAAGCGGTGGTGGCCCTGCCGCCCGGCAGTGCTCAACCGCACAGCGTGTCACTGCAACTGTGGGTACTGAGGGCGGCACCGGACGGTTCGTCGGCTCCTGCCCCCACCCAGGACGCTCTGCTCGTGGACGCCACCGCCTTCGCGAGGCCGGGCACGCGCGAACCGGGCCCCGACTGGGAGGCGCTCAGTGCCTTCGTCCTCGCCGCGCTCGCCGGCATGGATCAGCCTGAGGTCGTTCCCCCCGAGAACGCGGTCCGCGTCCCCCTGCTCGATCTCCTGGACGACGAGGTCGACGTCACTCCGGGGCGGTACACCGCATCCCGCGCCGAGACGACCGGCATGGAACTCGCCGCCTCGTGGAAGGAACTGGGCTCGCTGCTCGCCGGCCTCACCGGTCACGTGCAGCAGTTGTCCGAGCTCGCCTTCGAGGCGGACGCACCGCAGACCACGGCCACGGTCGGTGACCTCGTGAAGGCCGGCGCCTTGACACTGCGCCCCGGGCAGCAGCCCGTCGAGAGCCGGCCGTCCCCCGGGGACACCGAGGTACCACTGCTCAGCGTCGCCGACCTGCTCATGGACGGCACGCCCGGCGGACTCGTCCCGGCGCACACGGCCCACGCGGTCGTCGAGGAGGGGGACGTGGTGGTCGCCGGGGTCGTGCGCGCCTTCCGGGCGTGGGTCCACCAGGGACCTCCGACGGCGCTGGGTCCTCAGCTCTACGCCCTGCGGGTGGACCCGGAGAAGATGGACGCGCACTTCCTCGCCGGCTGCCTGCGCGCTCCTGCCAACGGCCGTCAGGCAGGCACACACGCCTCCAGCTCGTCGCGGGTCGACATCCGCCGTCTGCAGGTCCTCCAGCTCCCGCTGGAGGACCAGGCGACATACGCGGAAACCTTCCGCCGGCTCACGGACTTCGAGGCGCTTCTCGACCGGGCCGGAACCCTGGGCAAGGGGCTGACGGACGACGTCAGCGACCGGCTCGCCGCGGGCGGGCTGACGCCGTGATCACCAGGCTTTCGACGCGCTGCTGGACGGTCGCTGCCCGGGGCGGGAAGTCCGCGTAGCGTGCGTCGTCAGAAACCTGCCGGGCCGGCTACAACGGCGGCTTGGTGCCCGGCACCCACGCGAAGCCGAAGCCGTAGGCGGCATCCATGAGCTGTTGGTTCGACAGCAACGGCTCCGCGGTGAACCAGCGGACCTCGCGCCGCAGGTCGAGCGTTGCGCGCGGTCCGGGGGTCAGTAGGGCGATCGCACAGGAGGTGGCTCCGGACGGGGAGTCGTCCAGGTGGATGCGCCAAGTACCGCTGGGCGCGGTGACAGTGACGACACCTTTGAGGCTGCGGAAGTCGGCCGCGCCCTCGTAGATGTACACGTAGACGAGGAGCTTGGTGAACTCCCTCCGGTGTTCGAGGCTGATGCGCAGGGTCTCACCGTCGGAGGACTCCCCGGTCCGGTCGTCACGGTCGAGGCTGACGTAGGGCCAGGCATCGAGATCGCCGAACTGTGCGCCGAGGGGCTGAACCGCTGCGCCGGCTCCGTCGCGCGTGAGGACCATGCAGCCCAGGTCGAGATCGGCCTCGGACGCGACCGACCAGTTCAGATTCATCTGCAGGACGCCCCGCCCGCTGATCTCGGCACGGGGCGTCCGACGGGTGAGGTCCACGGTCCGGGACCGCGACTCGCTCGGCCTCGGCCCTTCGCCCCCGGCGGCGCCCCGCCCTCCGGTCAGGTCGATGGTGACGCGCTGCCTGCCGTCGCCGCTCAATGGACTCCCCCTTACCCCACTGATCTACGTAGGGCTCCCTCCCACATGACGTGGCGTACCTCGACCGGGGCGTCGAAGCTCCTCGAGCTGCAGTATGCGATCCGGGCTCCGCGGGCGGCCTGGCAGGAGGTGGCGCAGCCGACTGCACAGCAGCGCAGGGCACTCGCCCTGGCCTGTGTGGAGGCCATCGCCTGGTTCCACGACGCGGGACTCGTCATAGGCGACATCTCGCAGGCCAACGTCCTGTGGTCCCTCTCGCCGGGGCCTGCGGTGCACTTCCTGGACTGTGACGGATTCCGGCAGGTCGGACGCACGGCGGTGCAGGCCCAGGCCGGTACCCCGGACTGGAACGACCCGTTGGCGCCCTCCATCGAGGCGACGGTTGACACGGACGCCTAGAAGACGGCTCTCGTGGCGGGGCGCATCGTCGCCCAGCAGCCGTACGTCGCACCGGGGCAGGACCTGGACATCGTCAGCGGATGCCTCAACGAGCGCCAGAGCGAAAGCGTCCGCAGGCTCTTCGCGCAGGCCGCGGGCGAACGTGGCACACGGCCCAGACCGGGCGAATGGCTGACCGCGCTGAGCGACCGAGGCGTGATCAGGCTCACCGCGGCCACGCCTCGGACCCGGCCGGCCGTCGATCACACGGTGCTGGACGGGAGGCGTGACCGGACGCCCATCAAACTGCGCGACCCGGGTTCTGCATAGCGCCGGCCGGGGACAGCCCGTCTGGGTACACCGGTGCTGTGGGGGTGGCCGCGTCCAAGGCCTCCAAGCCCTCGGCGGCGACTTGGCGCAGAAGGCGACGGTCAGCCCGTTCGTACCACATGCAGGATGTTCACGGGGAGCCCCAACTCGCGCTTGGCGGCAGAGGCTTCGTGGCTCCTCCTCGTGCAGAGGACAAGTGCGTCGACGACGGCGGCCGACGTGCCCGAGGTGCCCTTCGCACAGGACGCCGGCAAGGAGCACGGTTGCAGCGGCGCCTCGAGAGCCGCCGAAGGCGACAACACCGTCTGGACCGCAGGTCACTGCGTCACCCGGACGACGGGCGCGAATCCGATGGCTTTTTCGACCTCGTGGTCTTCATTCCGCGGTACCGGGAGAGCCTCGACACCCCGGTGATTATGCGCCCGGTGGGGTTCGGTTCGGATTCGGCTTCTGGTCGCGCTGGCGCTGCGTCAATTGCTCGAGGGGGCGTCCCTCACCACCCCGGATAGCGGCCCCACCAGTACGGGTCCCAGCCGCCCACATACTCGCTGCCGCTCGGTGAGTCGTTCAGCTCGCTCAGCAAGTCGCGGGCCAGGGTGTCGAGCACCCAGGACAGTTCGTGGCGGCTCACCAGGTCGACGGGCAGGGCCTCGTAGCCATGGACCGCGCCCAGCAGTGCGCCGGTCACGCAGGCCACGGAAGCGCCGTCCGGGGCCTGCGCCGCGAAGTGCAGCGCGGTCCTGAGCTGGGTACGGCCGGGGAACGAGGATGCCGTGTAGAGGGCGCCGAGGAGGGCCGAGGGGGCCGTCGGGTACGGGGCGAGGTGGGCGAGCGTGGGGGTGTGTGCCGGCTGGTCGACGCCCAGTCGGTATGCGGTCACCAGGCGTTCGTGCTCCTCGCCGGACGCGTGTTCGCGCAGAGTCGAGAGCGTGGCGAGACCCGCGTCCATCGCCCTCCGTACGGCGCGGTCGGAGCCGCTCCCGGGGTCCGCGGCCGGCGCGGTGCTGGTGAGGCAGTGGTGGGCCAGCACGGCTGCCTGGGCCGTGGCGGACTGCGCGGCCGGGTCCCCGTGGGTGAGGGCGGCGAAGTCGCCGGCCTGTCGGGCCAACTCGACGTCGACGGCCGCCAGAGGGAGCGACCGGGTCAGCGCATGGCAGCCCCGGCTGGTGGTGGGCGTCGGGACGTCGGTGCCCTCGATCCGGGACAGGGCCGCGACCGTCGCCGGTGCGCTGCCGCGCCGTTCGGCGAGCGCGGGCACCTCCGCGAGCCAGCCGTCCGGCCACGCGCTTTCGTCCTTGACGGAGGCCCAGCGGCGGCGCATTCGTTCGACCTCGATGCCCTGGAGGGCCGCCCACCTGCAGTAGGCGTGCAGAACCACCGAGGGCGGGTGGCAGATCCCCTTGTGGCTCATCCGCACCATGGCCCGGATGATGCCCTCCGCGGTGAAGCAGGCCAGCTGTGTGCCGACGCCGGCCCGCAGCGGTCCGCTCGCGGGGAGCGCGCCCCGAGCCGCTCCCACCGTTTCACCGATGGCCAGGCCCAGCATCATGCCCCGGACGCGGGACTGCGTCCTGCGAGGCTTGCCGGCCCGGTCCTTCGACTCGTTCACGTCCGTCTTCCTTCTTGCGTGCGTCTACGCGGCGTTCGGCTCCCGTCGGTGCTCCGGCACACCGTGGTCACCCTAGCGACGTGGCAGAGTGAGCGGCCGTGTTCATCTCGGCGTTCGACGGCCAGCTGCGCCAAGTGGCTGCGGAGGACTCTGGAGGAGGCCGAGGCCGTGGCCGAGGATGTGGCCGAGGCCGTGGCCGAGGCACGGCATCCCGATCAGGCCTGTCGTTCCTCCTCCTCGGTCACGGCCGGCTCTCAGTCACCCACCCCCAGCGCCCCCAACAGCATCGGCAGCGAAGCATGCAGCTCCCGCTCCCAGTACGCCCACCCGTGCGTCCCCGGCCCGTAGAAGTTGGTCGTCAGGTGCCTTGCGCCCACCCTCCGCAGCTCGCCCGCCAGTGCCTGGTTCTGGCGGTTGAAGTCGGCCTCCAGGGCGCTTGTCGCGCCCGGGGTGTCCAGGGGGCCGGTCGTGCCGTCGCCGCAGGACAGGTAGACCGGGATGGAGCGGAGCCGTTTCGCCAGGTGGTACGGGTCGTGGGCCTCCCAGATGCGGCGTTGGGCCACCGGGTCGCCCCAGACGCGGAACGGGTCGTTGCCCTGGCCGGCGAAGAAGCCCATGATGCGGTCGACCGACTCGGCGTTGAGGAGCGGGTGGGCGGAGCCCGAGTACGCGGCCGTCGCCTTGAACATGCCGGGGTGGCGGGCGGCGTAGAGGAGGGCGCCCTGACCGCCCATCGACAGGCCGGCGACGACGCGGTTGGCGCCGGCGCCCCAGTCGTGCTCCAGGAGGTGGCGCAGTTCGACGGTGTGGAAGGTCTCCCACGCGGGGTCGCCGCCCTGGCCGTGGTTCCACCAGTCGCTGTACCAGCCGTTCCAGCCGGCCTCCGGCATCACGACGAGGACGTCGCGGAGGGCCTCGGTCTCCGCGACGTCCGTCATCCGGGTCCACGACGTGTAGTCGCCGCAGCAGCCGTGCAGGAGCCACAGGGTGGGCCAGTGCTGGCGGCGGCCGGCGTCCGGGTTCCAGCCGTCCGGTGTCAGGAGGCGGACCTTGACCGTGCGGCCGCCCAGGGCGGTGGAGCGGACCGACAGGTCGACCTGACGGTCGGCGACCTGGGTGACTCCGACGACCTCCGCACCGTGCGGGGAGGGGGCGCGGTGTGTTGCCAGTGCCCCCGGTGCCGTCGGCAGCAGCAGGGCGAGTACGGCGGCCAGGACGAGCAGGACGCGGGATCTGAGGGACGGGGCGGTGATCGTGTGCACGGCGGCTCCCTTGCGGTGCGCATCGTCGCTGCGTGGGTGGTGAGTGCGTGCTGTGCGGGGTCGGTGGCTGCGGAACCGGGTCAGTCTCCGCGAGGTCGGGTCAATGGCCGCGGGGCCCGATCAACACCGCGTCGCCCACGGGACGTTCGCCCGTGGCGTCGGACGGGGCGTTGATCACCTTGCCGTTCGTCACCATCGTCGTCGAGCCGCCGCCGTCCAGGTTGACCGCGTCGCGCAGGCCGAGGGCCTTGGCGAGCCTGGCGCTCTCCACGATGCTCAGGCCCAATGCCTCGGTGCTGCGGCCGTCGGCCGTGATCAGGACCGTGCGGCCGGCCGCGTCCACCCCGGCCAGCGTGCGCGGGTTGCGTTTGTGCACCCAGCCGTAGTACCAGCTCGGGTCGCCCGGGTGCACCATGCCGTCGGTGGCGGGGGTGACGTGGAGCCGTCCGTCGCGGACCAGTTCGGGGCCGGCGTTGACGATGTCCGTGCCGGGGGACGGGGAGACCCTCCTGCCCCGCTCGTCCAGCAGCGTCGTCGTCAGGCTCACGCGCGTGCCCGGGAGGGCCAGCGGCGTCAGGTCCGCGACTCGGTCGCCCGTCGCCTGGATCGCGCTGCCGCCCTGCGGGAGCGGGCCGCCCCTCGGGGTGCGCAGCTCCACGACCCGGTCGTGGGCGTCCAGTACCGCCTCCGCGCCCTCGCCGGACGGGGTCTGCTGTCCGTACTCGGGGGTGAAGGCGACGAGTTCGTCCGGGTTCGTGCAGGTCACGTCGTGCAGCGGGAGGGGTGTCGGCCGGTCGCCCTCGCCGCCGCCGCAGTTTCTGATCAGGCCGGGGACGCGGTTGATGCCGTCCAGGGCGAGTGCGGTGCCGTGGGCTTTGATCCGTCCCTGCCACGTGTAGCGGGCGATGGCCGTCGCCCTGCCGTTGTCGTGGAGGACGAGGGCCGGGCGGCCGTTCACCGGTTCGCTGAGCAGGCGGCCGTCGTAGACGCCCACTCCGGCGGGGTCGCCGGGTGCGCCTGCCTTCGGGTCGAGGACGAAGAAGCCCGCGTTGACCGCCGCCGTCGCGCCCGCCGCCTCCGACAGCCCGCTCGTGGTCTCGCGGTTCTCCAGGTCCGGGCCGTACGAGGCGTCCAGGGCGCCGCGGAAGGTGCGGGGGTCGATGGTGAGGACGTCGATGTGCCAGGGGCCGCGGTCCGTCGCCTCGCCGTCCCAGCCGGTGAAGACGGCTGATCCGGTGTATCCGGCCGACAGGAGGCGGGTGCGTTCCGTCGCCGCCGCGGACTGGGAGGTGAAGGTGCCGATGCGGACGCGCCAGCCCAGGGTGCCGCCCGTGTAGTCGGCTGTCCGCTCCGTCGTCACCCGCTCGACTCGGGCCGCGAAGCCGTCGCCGGTGAGCGCCGCGGCCAGTTCGTCGGCGCTCGCCTCGTCCTTCAGGGCGGTCGGTGGTGCGTCGGGGTCCGGTGAGGTGTCGCCGCCGGGGATGGAGGCCTCCACCGTCCAGTGCAGGGACGGGTCGGTGGCGTTCCCGCGCACGATGCGGGTGAGGGTGACGCCCGGCTGGAGGGTCGTCGTGGTGCGGGTCTCGGGGAGGCCGGCCGGCCCCAGCGGAAGTATGTGCCGAGTGTGCGAAGACGCCGCCTCGGCCGCCGGCGGCAGTGCCGTCAGGGTGGTGAGGACGCCGAGGGCGGCGGCTGTGGCACACAGTCTCTTCTTCATCTGTCCCGCCTCGCGCCGACCACGGACACCGACCGACCCATGCTGCGCACAAGTATCGGCCGGTTCCCGCTCACGTCAAGGCGGCCCGGTGGGCGCGGGCCGCACCTTCGTGGGGCCCGTGCCTGGTCAGGGGACCCGTGCCACGCCCACGTAGAAGCCACTGCGTTCCTGGACCGGTGCCGGTTCCTCCCGGTACCACTCGGTGGCGAACACCAGGCCGGGGGCGACGAGTTCGAGGCCGGTGAAGAAGGGTTCGACCTCGCTGCGGGTGCGCATCCGCAGCGGGATGGCGCCCTTCTTGTACGCGGCCTCGGTCTCCTGCTTCAGCTCCGGGTGCTGGTCGGCGGTGCCGTGCGTGAGGAGCAGGTAGCTGCCGGAGGGGAGAGCCTTCACGAGCGTGCGCACGATGCCGTACGGGTCCTCGTCGTCGGGCAGGAAGTGCAGGAGCGCGATCAGGGAGAGGGCGATCGGGCGGTCGAAGTCCAGTGCCTCGCGGGCTCGTTCGAGGATCGTCTCGGGCTGTCGTACGTCCGCGAGGAGGAAGTGCGTGGCGCCGTCCGGGGTGCTGGTGAGGAGCGCTTCGGCGTGCCTGAGGACGATCGGGTCGTTGTCCGCGTAGACGATCTGGGCGTCCGGCCTGATCCTCTGCACGATCTGGTGGAGGTTGGGTTCGGTGGGGATGCCGGTGCCGATGTCCAGGAACTGGCCGACGCCGTTCCTCGCCAGCCAGGCCGCCGCGCGGTGCATGAACGCGCGGTTGCGGGCGGCGTTGCCCCGCGCCTCCGCCGGGAGGGTCTCGCCGACCTGCTGGTCGACGGGGTAGTTGTCCTTGCCGCCCAGCAGCCAGTCGTACACCCGGGCGGGGTGTGGCTTGCTCGTGTCGATGATGGGTCTGGGGACATCGGCGGTCACAGGACACTCCTCCGTACGCGTAACGGCACCGTCAAGGCGTCACCCTAGCCGTATCCGACGCGGGTCCCGCCGTGGTGGCAGGGGGTCGCCGGCAGGTGCGGCACGGGCGGGGGGCCGGTGCGGCACGGGCGGGGTCCGCCGCGGCTCGTTCTCGTGCCAAGATGACGTTCCGACAGGCACTCACGCAGGTGCTCACCGCGCATGTGCCACGCATGTGCCGTGCGTGGCACACGAGTTGAGGACGGAGTCAGGCCGCATGACCTCCCTGAGCAGTGGTGAGGGCGCCGCCCACGCCGACCTGATCGACACGAGCAGGCCCCATCCCGCCCGCATGTACGACTACTTCCTCGGCGGGAAGGACAACTACGAGGTCGACCAGCGGGCCGCCGAGCAGTTCATGAAGGCGGCGCCGGAGGTGCGCGAGGGCGTCCTCGCCAACCGGCACTTCATGCACCGCGCGGTGCGGCACGTGGTGGCCGAGGGCGGCGTCCGCCAGATACTCGACGTGGGTACCGGTCTGCCCACCGAGCCCAACGTGCACCAGGTCGCGCGGGCCGTCGCCCCGGAGACCCGGGTCGCCTACGTCGACAACGATCCCATCGTCGCCACGCACTCGCGGGCGCTGTCGGACGATCCGGACACCGCCGTCGTCCTGGCCGACCTGCGTGACCCGCGGGCGATCCTCGGCCATCCCGAGGTGCGCGCGGTCATCGACTTCGATCAGCCGGTGGCGCTGCTGCTGGTGGCCGTCGTGCACTTCGTCGCCGACGCGGAGGACCCGGCGGGCATCGTCGCGACGCTGCGCGACGCGCTGCCGGCCGGGTCCTATCTGGTGCTGTCGCACGCGACGGGTGACGTCCACGAGGACCGGCGCGAGGACGCCGCGGCCGTCTACCAGAACGCCACCGCGTCCCTCAACCTGCGGTCGCACGCCGCCGTCCTCGATCTGTTCGGCGACTTCGCGATGGTCGAGCCGGGGCTGGTCCGGGTCACCGACTGGCGCCCCGAGGAGGTGCGGCGCCCCGGCGCCCCGCCGATCGGCATCTACGGCGGAGTGGCGCGCAAGGGCGCCTGACGCGCGGCGGTTGTCCCTCCTGTTCCAGGCCGTGGTGGGCGCGGGCTCCCCCGTGCGCGCCCGCCACGGGGTCTCAGGCGGCCTTGCGCTCCCTCCCGCGCGCGCGGCCGATGATGTCGGCGTAGTGGTGTCCGCTGCCCTTGATGGTGCGCACCTGGGTCTCGTAGTCGACGTGGACCAGGCCGAAGCGCTTGTCGTAGCCGTACGCCCACTCGAAGTTGTCCAGGAGCGACCAGGCGAAGTAGCCGGCCAGCGGGGCGCCCTTGCGGGCGGCGGAGGCGCACGCGGCCAGGTGCGCGGTGAGGTACTCCTGGCGTTCCGGGTCGTCGACGGTGCCGTCGGGGCGGACGACGTCGGGGTAGGACGAGCCGTTCTCCGTGACGTACAGCTTGCGCGCGCCGTAGTCGTCGGTCAGGCGCAGCAGCAGGTCCTCGATGCCGCTCGCGTCGACCTCCCAGTCCATGCCGGTGCGCGGGACGCCGATGCGGCGGACGGTGCGGACGTGCGGGGCGGGGGCGGTGGGGTCGTGGGCGACGGTCTGGGGGAAGTAGTAGTTCAGGCCCAGCCAGTCGAGGCGGGCGCCGATGAGGTCCAGGTCGCCGTCGCGTTCGGGGAGTTCGACGCCGTAGACCTCGCGCATGTCCTCGGGGAAGCCCCGGCCGTGGACGGGGTCGAGCCACCAGCGGTTGGTGTGGCCGTCCATGCGGCGGGCCGCGGCCAGGTCCTCCTCGCGGTCGGTGGCCGCGTGGATGGTGGAGAGGTTGTTGACGATGCCCACCTGTGCGTCCGGGGCGGCCGAGCGGATCGACCGCATCGCCAGGCCGTGGCCGAGGAGCAGGTGGTAGGAGGCGCGGACGGCCGCCGTGAGGTCGGTGAGGCCGGGGGCCATGACGCCGTCCAGGTGGCCGATCCAGGCGGAGCACAGGGGTTCGTTGAGGGTGGCCCAGTGCTTGACGCGGTCGCCGAGGCGTTCGGCGACGACGGAGGCGTAGGACGCGAAGTGCTCGGCCGTGGCGCGTGACTGCCAGCCGGCGTCGCGGTCCTGGAGGACCTGCGGCAGGTCCCAGTGGTAGAGGGTCACGGAGGGCGTGATGCCCGCCTCCAGCAGGGCGTCGATCAGCCGGTCGTAGAAGGCGAGGCCCTTGGCGTTGACGGGGCCGTCGCCGCCGGGGACGACGCGCGGCCAGGCGACCGACAGGCGGTAGGCGTTGGTGCCGAGGCGGCGCATCAGGTCGATGTCCTCGCGCCAGCGGTGGTAGTGGTCGCAGGCGACGTCGCCGTGGTCGTTGTTGTCGATCTTCCCGGGGGTGTGGGAGAAGGTGTCCCAGATCGACGGTGAACGGCCGTCCTCGGCCACGGCTCCCTCGATCTGGTACGCCGATGTGGCCGTGCCCCACAGGAAGTCGTGCGGGAGTGCGGCGAGGTCGATGCTCACGGGGGTCCTCTCGGTTTCGGAACGTTCGGTGGCCGGGGTCACTTGACTGCGCCCGCCGTCAGGCCGGCCACCAGGTAGCGCTGGAGGAGCAGGAAACCGGCGACGACGGGGACGCTCACCACCAGCGAGGCGGCCATGATCTGGTTCCAGTACACGTCGTTCTGCGTGGCGTATCCCTGGAGGCCGACGGCGAGGGTGCGGGTGGTGTCGTTGGTCATCACCGACGCGAACAGCACTTCGCCCCAGGCGGTCATGAAGGCGTAGACGGCGACCGCGACGATGCCGGGGACGGCGGCCGGGACGACGACCCGGATGAGCGCCTTGAGGGGGCCGCAGCCGTCCACGAGGGCGGCCTCGTCCAGGTCGCGCGGGACGGAGTCGAAGTAGCCGATCAGCATCCAGATGGAGAAGGGCAGGGAGAAGGTCAGATAGGTGAGGATCAGGCCGCCGCGGGAGCCGAACAGGGCGATGCCGGTGGCGTTGCCGATGTTGACGTAGATGAGGAACAGCGGCAGGAGGAAGAGGATGCCGGGGAACATCTGCGTCGACAGGACCGTCACCGAGAAGATCCGCTTGCCGCGGAACTCGTAGCGGCTGACCGCGTAGGCGGCGAAGACGGCGATGACGACGGAGCAGACGGTGGCCGCGCCCGCCACGACGAGGGAGTTGACGAAGTACTTCGCCAGCGGGACCGTCGACCAGATGTCGACGTAGGGGCGGACGGTCAGGCTGCTCGGCACCCAGTGGAACTGGCTGGAGACGTCCTCGAGCGGCTTCAGCGAGCTGGAGACCATGACGTACACCGGCAGCAGCACGAAGCCGGTGAGCAGGGTGAGGAAGACGCGGCGCGTCCACAGGAAGGAGCGCGGCATCGCCATGGGGGACCTAGGCACGGGCGGACCTCCGTCCACGTGATGTCAGGAACAGGTACACGCCGGTCACGAGCAGCAGGAACAGCAGCAGCAGGACCGACATGGCGGAGCCGGTGCCGAAGTTCCAGGTGACGAACGACGACTGGTAGATGTGGATGGAGATCAGGTCGGCGGCCTCCGGTGCGGACTTGCCGAACAGCACGTAGGGCGTGTTGAAGTCGTTGAACGTCCACAGGAACAGCACCAGCACGAGCACCTGGTTGACGGGGCGCAGGGACGGCAGGGTGATGCGGCGGATCTGCTGCCAGACCCCGGCGCCGTCCAGGGAGGCGGCCTCGTAGAGCTCCCTGGGGATGTTCTGCAGGCCGGCCATGACGATGAGGAAGGCGAACGGCCAGCCCTTCCACACCGACACGACGAGCAGGGCGATGAAGCTGTTGTCGCCGATCAGCCAGAAGGACGGCTCGTCGGTGAGGCCGAGCTGGTCGTGCAGGACGTGGTTCACCAGGCCGTTGTCGTGCTGGAACATGAACGCCCACGTGATGACCGCGGTGTAGACGGGCAGGGCGTACGGGACGAGGAAGACGGCGCGCAGCAGGCCGCGTCCGCGGAAGGCGTCCTGCATGGCGATCGCCGCGGCGGTGCCGAGGAACCAGCACAGGGCGACGGACAGGATCGTGAAGGCGCAGGTGACCAGGAAGGAGTGGAGCAGCGCCTCGCCGACGGGGGCGTCGAAGTCCACCGACATGCGGTAGTTGTCGAGGGCGGTCCAGGGGGCGGTGGTCCAGTCGCGGATGTAGAACTGCGTGAGCGTCTTGAAGCTCATCACGATGCCGATGACCATCGGCACCAGGTGGACGAGGAGTTCGAGGAGGAGGGCCGGCAGGAGCAGCAGGTACGGCAGTCCGATGCGGCGGATCCGCCCGGTGCGGCGGCGGGGTCCGCGCGCCGCACCGGGGGAGCTCTTGCCGACCGTCCGCTCGCCGGGCTGCGCCGAGGCGGTCGTGGTGGTCATGGCGAGGTCCGTGTCCGTGGGGTGTCGGTGGGGGTGCTCACTGGGACGTGCTCACTTGGTCGGCATCTGCTGCTGGGCCTTGGCGAGGGCGGCCTTCACCGACTCGTCCGTCACCGCCCGGCCGGCCGCCGCGTCGGCGAACAGCTCCTTGACGGCCGTACCGACGGCGGTCTCGAACTGCGACTCGTCGGGCACCTGGGGCAGGGCGGCGGCGCTGGAGGCCAGCGTCTCGCGCAGGACGGTGGTGCCCTGGGTGTTGAAGGCGGGGTCGGACTGGGCGGCCTTGACCGGCGGGATGGAGCCGTAGGCCTTGTTGAGGATCTTCTGCTCGTCGTCGCTGGTCATGAACTTCACGAACTCGGTGGCGCCGTCGACGTTGTCGGTGTTCTTGAAGACGGCCATGTTGATGCCGGCGACCATGGAGTTGGTGGCCTGGCCGGCGCCGGGGGTGCCGGAGGGGACGGGTGCGGGGGCGACGCCCCACTCGTCGTCCTTCATGCCCATGGTCTTGAAGGTGGCGGAGGCGGTCTGCCAGAGGACCATCGCGGTCTTGCCCTTGGCGAAGTCGCTCAGGGACTGGTTCTGCGCGTACTCGGCGTTGCCGGGGGCGACGATCTTGTCCTTGGCCATCAGGTCGACGTACTGCTTGACGGCGGCGACCACGCCGTCGGACGTGAAGTCGGGCTTGCCGTCGGGGGTGAAGAAGTCGGCGCCGTGCTGCTTGCCGAGGACGAAGACCTGGTGGATGTTGTTGGACAGGTTGGAGCCCTCGGCGCCGAGGCCCCACTTGCCGTCCTTGGAGATCTTCTTGCCGGTGGCGACCAGCTCGTCCCAGGTGGCCGGCGGCTTGGTGACGCCGGCGTCGGCGAACATCTGCTTGTTGTAGTAGAGCGCGTACGCCATCGAGTACAGGGGGACGGCCGCCGGGTCCTGGTCCTTGACGCCGGTGGAGCCGAGCGCGGAGTCGACGAAGCGGTCCTTGCCGCCGATCTTGTCGAAGTTCTTCGCGTCCCAGGGCATCAGCGCGCCGGTGGCCTGGAGCGAGGCGCTCCAGGTGTTGCCGATGTTGAGGACGTCGGGGCCCTGGCCGGAGGTGGTGGCGGTGAGGATGCGGTTGAGCAGGTCGGACCAGGGGACGACCTCGAGCTTGACCTTGATGCCGGTCTTCTTCTCGAACTTGTCGAGCTCGGGCTGGAGGACCTTCTTGTCGACCTCGATGCTGGCGCCCTGGTTGGAGGCCCAGTAGGTGAGTTCCTTCGGCGCGTCGTTGGACCCGCCGCCCGAGGAGGAGCCCCCTCCGCAGGCCGTGGCGGCGAGAGCGAGTGACATGGTGACGGCGCCTACGGCCGCGGCTCGGATGCTGCGCATGGCTCCTGGTCCCTTTCCGGGAAGCGGGAAGTCCTAGGGCGGCTCGGGGAAGCGACACCCCGTTCGCGCCCCGAAGCCCCTCATGGCTTAATTTAGGACGTGAGTTAAACCTCAAGAGAAAGACGCGTCAAGGTGTCGCGCACGGCCGGCCGCCGGCCGGGAGGGGTGAAGGAGGGCGCCGGATGGCCAGGACGAGCGGACGAACGGTCCGTGACCTGCGGCGGGAGAATCGCACCGCAGTTCTACAACGGTTGTATTTCGACGGTCCGATGAGCCGGGTCGCGCTGGGTTCGGCGGCCGGGCTGAGTTCGGGCTCGGTCAGCAACGTCGTCGCCGAACTGCTCGCCGAGGGCGTGGTGGAGGAGGCCGGCAGCCTCGGCGCCGACGGCGGCCGGCCGCGCACCCTGCTGCGGGTCACGGCCGGGCACGGCCGGCTCATCGGGGTCGACGTGGGCGAGACCCGGGTGCGGGTCGAGCTGTTCGACCTGTCGATGTCCGAACTGGCAGGCGCCGAACGCCCGTTGTCCGGGCACGGCACCCGGTCCTACGACGTCGCGGTCGTCGCCGGTCACATCCTCGACGGCATCGAGGAGGTGCTGCGCGCGTCCGGCGACGGCGGCGGGTCCGGTGGTCTGCTCGGCGTCGGCGTCGGCGTGCCCGGGATCGTCGAGCACACCGACGACGGCACCCTCGTGCACGGCCAGACCATCGGCTGGGACGCCGTGCCGCTGGAGCGGCTGCTGCGGGGCTCGGGGCGACTGCCCGCGCACGTGCCGCTGTTCATCGACAACGGCGCCAAGACCCTGGGCCAGGCCGAGATGTGGTTCGGCGGCGGACGCGGGGCGCACAACGCGGTCGTGGTGCTGTTCGGCTCCGGCGTCGGCGCGTGCGTCGTCACCGACGAGGTCGAGCACGGACGCGCCGTGGAGTGGGGACACCTGACGGTACGGGTGCGGGGCCGGCGGTGCCGGTGCGGGGCCCGGGGCTGCCTGGAGGCGTACGCCGGTGCCGAGGCGCTGCTGGCCCGCTGGCGGGAGGCGGGCGGGCGGCCGACGTCCGGCACGGACGACGAGGAGGCCGCCCTCACCGACCTGCTGCGCGCCGCCCAGCCCCCGGACGGAGGGGAAGGCGACCCGGTGGCGGCCCGGGTGCTCGCCGAGACGGCCGAGTACCTCGGGGCGGGCCTGTCCGACCTCATCAACCTCTTCCAGCCCGAACGCATCCTCGTCGGCGGCTGGGCCGGGCTCCGGCTCGGCCCGCGCTTCCTGGAGTCGGTGCGGGCCCACGCGCACGCCCACGCGCTGCGCCATCCCGCGGGGCGGGTCGGGATCGCCCTCGGCCGGCTGGGCCCGGACGCGGTGACCGTGGGCGCCGCCGTCCTGCCGCTGGCCGCGTTCTTCGCCCGCGGCGGCCACCGGGCCCCGGCCGGCTCCCCCGCGCCGGCTCCGGCGTGGCGGACGGCGCTCGGGGGGAGGCTGGCGGGGGCCGGGCAGCGCGCGGGGCGGGAGGAGCGGCCGGAGGACCGGACGGGCGTCTCGTGACCGGGCGGAAGGGCGGCAGGGCGATGCCGGGAAGGCGTGGGCCGCGCGGCGCGCCAGCGTCGTAGCGCCCGAGCCCCTGCCCCCTGGAGACCCCGGCGAGCCCGCGGCGCTACGCCGAGTCGCGGACCACCAGCTCCGGTTCGAAGACGACCGACGTCGGCTCACTGCGCGTGCCGTTGATGTGTTCGCCGAGCAGGCGGGCCATCGTGGCCGCCATCTCCTCCACCGGCTGGCGGACGGTGGTCAGCCGGGGCCGGCAGGTGACGGCCACGCTGGAGTCGTCGAAGCCGACGACCGCGACGTCCTCGGGCACCCGGCGCCCGTGGTCGCGCAGCACCTGGACGGCGCCCTGCGCCATCAGGTCGTTGGCCGTGAACACCCCGTCCAGATCCGGGTGTTCACCGAGCAGGTCGCTCATCGCCGCCATGCCGCTGTCGACGGTGAAGCCGCCCTCGGCCACCGGCAGGTGCGGGTGCCCGTGCCGGGCGAGGGTGTCGCGGAAGCCTGCCAGCCGCTCCCGGCTCGCCGCGACGGCCAGCGGCCCGGTGACGGTGGCGATCCGGCGGCAGCCCCGGGCCAGCAGGTGCTCGGCCGCGAGCCGCCCGCCGTCGCGGTGGGCCAGGTCGACGTGGCTGAGCGGCACCGGGCGTCCGGGCCGGGCGAACAGCACCGCCGGCAGCCGGGCGTCGGCGAGCAGTGCGGGCAGCGGGTCGTCGGGGTGTGTGGACACGACGAGCGCACCGTCCGCGCCGCCCTGCCGGAGGTACCGGACGACCTCCCGCCGGGCGTCGGGCGTCTCGGCGAACATCAGCACCGGGTGCATCGAGCGGGGCCGCAGATGCCCGACCACGCCGCCGACGACCCGGCCGAAGAACGGGTCGGCGAAGACCCGGGTGGCGAAGGCGTTCTGCCCGGTGTCCGAGGCGTCCCCGGCGCCGGAGACCACCAGGGCCACGGTCGTCGTGCGCCGGGTGACCAGTTGCCGTGCCGCCTGGTTGGGGGCGTATCCGGTGCGTTCGATGGCGCGGCGGACCAGGTCCTGGATGGCGGGGTCCACATTGCGCACGCCGTTGACCACCCGCGACACGGTGGCCCGGGAGACGCCGGCCTCCCGGGCCACGTCCTCGAGGGTCGGGGCCTGTCTGCTCATGCCCGCACCCTAACCGGCGGGACGAAGCCCTGGTAGAGCGCTCTCCCGTCACCACGGCGGCACCCTCGGGGTGCTCACCCCCGGACGACCCCTTCCGTCCCCACGACGCCGCCCTCGGGGTCCTCACCCCCGGACGACCCCTTCCGTCCCCACGACGCCGCCCTCGGGGTCCTCACCCCGGCGCGACCACCTCCGTCTCCCCGGTCAGGGGCAGGTCGCCCGCCGATCGTCCGACGAGGACCCGGCAGCGGCCCTCCTCCGTGCGCCAGGCGCGGTCCGTCACCGACCAGTGCCGCAGCGCCCGCGCCGGGACCCGGATCCGTGCCGTCACCGTCTCCCCCGGCCGGGCGCGTACCGTCGCGTACCCGGCGAGCCATCGCTCGGGGTGGTCGACGACGGCCGCCGGACGGGCGAGGTAGACCTGGACGACCTCCCGGCCCTCCCTGCTCCCGGTGTTGCGCACCCGCACCCGGACCGTCAGGTCGTCCCCGGCCCGCGTCACCGGGGGCACGGTCAACTCCTCGTACGCCCAGGTGGTGTAGCCGAGCCCGTGCCCGAACCAGTAGGCGGGCGTGCGGCGTTCGCGCAGCCACCCGCGGTGGCCGACGTGCAGGCCCTCGTCGTAGGAGAGGCGTCCGCCGGACGGGCGGGTGCGGGTGACCGGGGCGTCGGCGAGGGCGGCCGGCCAGGTGGTGGGCAGCCGTCCGCCCGGCTCGGCGCGTCCGAAGAGCACGTCCGCGAGCCCGCCGCCGCCCTCCTGGCCGGGGAACCAGGCGAGCAGCACCGCGCCCGCCGCGTCCCGCCAGGGCATCTCGACCGGCCCGCCGCTGTTGACCACGGCGACCGAGCGGGGGTTGGCGGCGGCGACGGCCCGGACCAGCGCGTCCTGGGTGTGGCCGAGCGCCAGGTCCGTACGGTCGTAGCCCTCCGACTCGCCGTGCTCGGTGGTGCCGACGACCACGATCGCCGCGTCCGCGGAACGGGCCGCGCGGGCCGCCTCGGCCAGGGCGGAGGCGGTGTCCGGCGCCGGGGGCGCGGCGCTGACGACGGTGGCCCGGCCGGTGCCGGGGGCCAGTTCACGGCGGGCGACCAGCAGGGCGTCCTGGCCGACGGCGAGTTCGGCGCCGGCGTACTGGGCGGGCGGGTCGACGTGGATCACCGCGGGGTCGTCGGTGGCCGGCGGGAAGTCGCCGTCCAGCAGGACCCTGCCGTCCAGGGTGAGGCTCATCCGGCCGAAACCGGCCACGCCCAGGTTCCAGCGCCCCGCGGTGCGGGGGCGCAGCCGGGCGCTGATCTCGACGGTGTGCGCGCCGGGCACCAGCCGTGGTTCGAGCAGGCGTCCCCCGCCGCGCCGCTGTGCGTACAGCTCGGCGCCGGTAGCGTCCAGGACGCGCAGCAGGACGCCGGGGCGGTCGGAACGCGGGTCGGTGCATGCGGCGGCGTCGAGCGGGGGCGGCGGTCCGTCGGGGCGGGGGCCGGGGACGTGGACGACGCGGGCCCGGCCTCGTAGTGCGGCGCGGACGCCGTCCAGGACGGACACCTCGTCCTGCGGGAAGACGCCTGCGCTGCCGCCGCCCTGGGTGCGGGTGCGGGCGGCGTGCGCGCCGATCACGGCGACGGTGCCGAGGTGATCGGCGTCGAGCGGGAGGACGTCCCGGTTGGCGAGCAGGACCGCGCCGGCGGCTACCGCCCGCCGGGCCAGGGAGCGGGCGCGGCGGGCGGGGAACGGGGCGGGGGCGGACGGCCGTTCCTCGCCGAGGGCGCCGCAGCGGGCGGCGAGCCGCAGCAGGCGCCGCGCCTTGTCGTCGACGGCGGCCTCCGGCACGCTGCCGTCGGCGACCGCGCGGGCCAGGGCCTCGCCCCAGGGGCCGTCGGGGCCGGGCATGGCGAGGTCCAGCGCGGCGCGCGCGGTGGCCACGGTCTCGCGTACCGCGCCCCAGTCGGAGACGACGACACCGTCGAAGCCCCATTCGCTCTTCAGCGGATCGGCGAGCAGGGGGTTCGCGGTCATGGTGGTTCCGTCGACCGCGTTGTAACCGGCCATGACCAGCCCGACCCCGGCGGCGACCGCGGCCTCGAAGGGCGCCAGGTAGACCTCTCTGAGGGCCCGTTCGCCGACGCGTACGTCGACGGTGAGCCGGTCGGTCTCGGAGTCGTTGGCCACGTAGTGCTTGGCGGTCGCGGCCACGCCCTGGGCCTGGACGCCGCGGATGAAGGCGGCGCCGATGCGGCCGGTCAGCTCGGGGTCCTCCGAGAAGCACTCGAAGTGCCGGCCGCCCAGGGGGCTGCGGTGCAGGTTGAGGGTGGGGGCGAGCAGGACGTGCACGCCCTTGCGCCGCGCCTCGGCGGCGAGCAGGCCGCCGAGGGCCTCGACGAGTTCCTCGTCCCAGGTGGCGGCGAGCGCGGTCGCGCAGGGCAGCAGCACCGAGGTGATGCGTTCGTCCCACGACTGGCCGCGTACGCCGGCCGGGCCGTCGGACATCACCAGCTCGCGCAGCCCCACGCCCGGTTCGGCACGGGTGCGCCAGGTCGTGGCGCCGCTGAGCAGCAGCGCGCGGGCGCGCGGGGTCAGCTTTCCCAGCAGCCGGTCGATGTCGTCCTCGCTCGTCCCCACCCGGGTCCCCTCCCCTGTTCGCCGTCTCCTGTGTCCGGGCGTCAGTTGTAGACGCCGAACTCGTACAGCGAGTAGCCGTAACCGGTGCCGCGTGCGGTGCCGTTGACGCGGACGTAGCGGCCGTTGCCGGTCACGTCGAGGTCGTCGACGCCGCCGTTGCCGTCGGTCACGGTGTGCACGGTCTGCCAGTTCGTCCCGTCGTCGGAGGTCTGGATCGTGTAGGCCCTGGCGTAGGAGGACTCCCAGTGCAGCTGCACGTGCCGGAACGCGGTGCGCGTGCCGAGGTCCACCCGCACCCATTGCGGATCGCTCCAGTCACTGGCCCAGCGGGTGGCGGGGTCGCCGTCCACCGCGTTGGCGGCCGTGCAGGGGCAGTCGCCGTAGCTCGCCTGGTACGAGGAGGCGGCGGCCGGCCTGCCGAGGGCGACGTTCGTGCCGTCCACGGCGGGCGGCACGACCCGTGCCGAGAGCGTCTCCACGCCGACGTTGCCCTTGCCGTCGGTGGCCTTGACGTACAGCTTCCACACGCCGGGCCGGTCGGGCGCGGTGATCTTCAGGCGTCCGCCGCCGAGGTCGGTGAAGGGCAGCGGGTTCAGCTGCTTGCCCTGGTCGATGTAGTTGCTGTTGGACAGCACCTCGTAGGTGACGGTGTCGCCGTCCGGGTCGGTGGCGCGGGCCGTGAGCACCAGGTCCTTGCCCGCCCCGACCTTGCCGGCGTCGCCCTCGACGCCGAAGCCGGCGAAGACGGGCGGGGTGTTGTCGCGCGAGGTGTCGCCGCCGTAGGCCCGCTTCACGGCGTAGTAGGACAGCCGCTTCTGGCCGGCGGGCAGCAGGTTGAACCAGATGCCGCCGAAGTCGTACTCGGTGCCGTAGTGGAACAGGGTCGCGCCCAGGGCGACACCGCGGTGCCCGGTGATGCAGTCCCAGGCCTTCGTGTAGCCGTCGGCCTTGGCCCGGTCGGAGGGCTCCGCGGGGACGCCGTTGGCGTCGTCGGGGACCTCCCACTCGCCGGCCGGACCGGACTCGGTGACGATGTACGGCTTGGTGTAGCCGCCCTGTTCCCAGGCGGACCGGACGTCGCAGACCGCGTTGTAGGAGTTGACGGCGTACAGGTCGAGGTCGGGGGCGTTCTTCTTGTAGTAGGGCCAGGCGCCCACCCAGGCGTCGGTGGAGGTGACCGGGTGATTCGGGTCGACGGCGTGGATCCTCTTGGCGACGTCGTTGACGAAGGCCGTGTAGGCGTCGCGCTGGCGTTCCAGTTCGTCGCCGCTGTAGCAGTTCTGCAGGCCGAGCACCGACTCGTTGCCGACGTTCCACATGAGGACGCCGGGGTGGTCCTTGTACTCCTGCACCCACCGGGGGAACTCGGCGAGCATCTGCTCCTTGTACCCGCTGTCGGTCAGGTAGTTCACGCAGCCGCCGCTGCCCGGTCCGCCGCCGGGCTGGAGCCAGAAGCCGGCGATGACCTTGACGCCGTGGGCGGCGGCGGAGTCGAACAGGGGCTTGCTGCTGGCGTCGGTGCCCCAGGTGCGGATGGTGTTGACGCCCATGGACTTCAGGTCGGGCATGTACCGGCCGGCGTCGGCGGCGGAGGGGCCCCAGGTCAGGCCCTTGATCTGGTAGGGGCTGCCGTCCACGGTCAGCTGCCAGTTCCCCTGGCCGCCGGTGACCTTGACGACGCTGCCGGCTGCGTGCGCCTGGGTGGCGGGCAGGGCGGTGAGGGCGCCGACGGTGAGGAGGGCGGCGGTCAGGGAGGTGGTGAGTCTGCGTGCGGGGGTGTGCGGTCGGCTCGTGCCGGGGGTACGCGGTCGGCTCATGTGGGGTCTCCGGGGTACGGGGTGAGGGGCGGCCCGGCCGTGGTGGGGCGTGGACGGCCGGGTCGTGGCGGGGCGTGGACGGCCCGGCCGTGGCGGGGCGTGGACGGCCGGGCCCGCCCGTTCGGTGCGGCCGTCTCGTCGTCCGGGAGGCGGCCGGGTGGGGGAAGCGGGTCAGGGCAGTTCGTAGTGCTCGTTCAGGGCGGCGCCGGCCTCGGGGTGGGTCTCGTCGTAGCCGCGCGCGTTGCACTGGAGGCCGCCGACGATGCAGTGGTCGACCATGGCCTCGAGGGTGGGCTCGTCCCAGGCGTTGAAGAAGTCGTAGTGGAACGAGTGACTGGCACCGCTGGCCAGCCTCAGCCGGGAGAGGTCGCCGTTGACCGGGAAGGCCATCTTGAACTCGATCATCGGCAGGGCGACCGGATGACTGGCCGGGCAGACGTTGTTGTTGGTGCCGGGGTTGACCACCGGATACGCCATGTGGCTCTTGTGGTCCGGTGTGTCCAGGTGGGTGCCGTCCCAGCAACTGGGCGCCTGGAAACGGATGTTGACCTGGACGTCCGGACGGGACGGGCAGTCCGTGGGGAAGGCGACGTTGAAGAAGCTGTCGCCGCACTCCCAGCCCTCGACGAAGCCGGGGTGGTCGCGGAACTCCTGGGCGCTCTGCATGGGGCTGCCGACGACGTACCTGAGGCCCTTGGGGAAGGGCCGCACGCTGGTGTAGTCGGTGACGCCGGCCTTGTAGTAGATGGTCTGCACGCCCACCGGCAGCACGGGCTGGTCACCGTTGAACATGGTCGGCATCCAGTACCCGGAGCGGTCGCCGGGGGCGAGGCACGTGGTGGTGCCCGCGTCGAGCGAGGCCGTCGTGCTGTTCGCGTCGGTGGTGGTGTTGCCCATGAAGGTGTGGTCGTGCGACTTGCCGGGCTGCTGGGGGTAGACGATCGGGTCGTCGGGCGCGGTGTGGGTGACCGCGCAGTTGGCCTGGAACTCGTGGAAGTAGCGGTGCGGCGGCTCCTTCGTGGACGGGGTGACGCCGGTGACCGGCGGGTTCGCGGGGATGTAGCCGTCGCCGTCCGGGTCCTCGGGCGAGGACGCGGTCGAGACGGTCATGGTGTGACCGGTGCCGGCCGTGTGGACGTGCGCGGCGGCCGGGGCCGGGGTGTCCGCGGCGGCGGCGAGCGTGCCGACGCCGATCGAGGTCAGCAGTAACGCGCTCGCGACGAGGGTGCCGGACAGAACTTTCGATCTCCGTGGCATGGAGACCTCCTGGGGAAGGTCGGTGGGGAATCTCGGAGAGCGCTCTCCCGAGTGGGAGTGTTGGGGCGCGCCGGGAGGGTGTCAAGGGGAGCGGCAGAAGGATCAACGGTTCGGCTGCCCGCACTAGTTGAACGTGACGCCACAGAACTGGCCGCAAGTCTTGACGCGTTGTGCACATGGATGAAACATGCACACCCAGAGAGCGCTCCCAACACCCCCACCACGTTCACTTCCCGAACAAGGAGAGCCGCCCCCCATGCCCTCTTCCCCCACGTCACCCGCCGCGTCCGAGCCCTCCGGCATGCGCCGCCGTGCCCTTCTCGGAGCGGCCGCCGCGGTCCCCGCGCTGGCCGCGCTGCCCGCCGCCGCGTCCGCCGCCACCGGCGGCGCGTCCGCCTCCGCCGGCTCCCGGCGCGGCCCCCGCGCCCTCCCCGGCGGCGGCGACCTCGGACCGAACGTCATCGTCTTCGACCCGTCCACACCGAACATCCAGGGCCGGCTGGACGAGATCTTCCGGCAGCAGGAGTCGGCCCAGTTCGGCACCGGCCGCTACGCCCTGCTGTTCAAGCCGGGCACCTACCACGGCCTCAACGCCCAGCTCGGCTTCTACACGTCCGTCGCGGGCCTCGGCCTCTCCCCCGACGACACGACCATCAACGGCGACGTCACGGTCGACGCCGGCTGGTTCAACGGCAACGCCACCCAGAACTTCTGGCGTTCGGCGGAGAACCTCGCCCTCGTCCCCGTCAACGGCACCAACCGCTGGGCGGTCTCGCAGGCGGCGCCCTTCCGGCGCATGCACGTCCGCGGCGGCCTCAACCTGGCCCCCGACGGCTACGGCTGGGCCAGCGGCGGCTACATCGCCGACAGCCGCATCGACGGCCAGGTCGGGCCGTACTCGCAGCAGCAGTGGTACACCCGGGACAGCTCGGTCGGCGGCTGGCTCAACGCCGTGTGGAACATGGTGTTCTCCGGCGTGGAGGGTGCCCCCGCGCAGAGCTTCCCGGAACCGCCGTACACCACCCTCGACACCACGCCCGTCTCCCGGGAGAAGCCGTTCCTGTATCTGGAGGGCGACGAGTACCGGGTGTTCCTGCCGGAGAAGCGGACCGGCGCCCGCGGCGTCTCGTGGGGCAACGGCACCCCGCGCGGCACCTCGCTGCCGCTGTCGCAGTTCTACGTCGCCCAGCCGGGGGTCTCGGCCGCCACCCTCAACCAGGCCCTGGCGGAGGGCCTCCACCTGCTGCTGACGCCGGGCATCTACCACGTCGACCAAGCCGTCACCGTGAACCGCGCCGGCACGGTGGTGCTGGGCCTCGGTTACGCCACGCTGATCCCCGACAACGGCGTCACCGCCCTCAAGGTCGCCGACGTCGACGGCGTGCGGCTGGCCGGTCTCCTGATCGACGCCGGCCCGGTCAACTCGGCGACACTGCTGGAGGTCGGCCCGCAGGGCGCGTCGCAGGACCACTCGGCCAACCCGACCACCGTCCAGGACGTGTTCGTGCGGATCGGCGGCGCGGGCCCCGGCAAGGCCACCACCAGCATGGTGATCAACAGCCGGCACACCATCGTCGACCACACCTGGGTGTGGCGCGCCGACCACGGCGACGGCGTCGGCTGGGAGACCAACCGCGCCGACTACGGCGTCGTCGTCAACGGCGACGACGTGCTGATCACCGGCCTGTTCGTGGAGCACTTCAACAAGTACGACGTGCAGTGGAACGGCCAGCGGGGCCGCACGATCTTCTTCCAGAACGAGAAGGCGTACGACGCTCCCGACCAGGCCGCGATCCAGAACGGCTCGGTCAAGGGCTACGCCGCCTACAAGGTCGCCGACGGCGTCACCGAGCACGAGGGCTGGGGACTGGGCAGTTACTGCTACTACAACGTGAACCCGTCCATCGTGCAGCACCACGGCTTCGCGGCGCCGAACCGGCCCGGGGTGCGCTTCCACGGGCTGCTGGTGGTGTCGCTGGGCGGCAACGGGCAGTACGAGTGCGTCATCAACGACACGGGTTCGCCCACGTCGGGGACGGACACCGTGCCGTCGAAGGTGGTCCAGTACCCCTGAGGGCGCAGGTACCGAGGTACTACCCCCGAGGGCGGAGCACCGGGGTACCCCCGTCCGGGGGGACGGGGGTACCCCGGCAGGTCTACCGCACCGCCGGCACGCCTACCGCACGGCCCGCGCTGCCGTCGCGGGTGCCGGCGCGTAGCCGGTGGGCCGGGCGGTGAAGGTGCCCCGGCCCTGGGTGCGGCTGCGCAGCCGGGTCGCGTAGCCGAACAGCTCGGCCAGCGGCACGCCGGCCGTGACGACCGCCGCGCCGCCCCGCGTGACGGACCCGGTGACCCGGCCGCGGCGCGCGGCGAGATCGCCGAGCACCCCGCCGACCGCGTCCTCGGGCACGGTGACCGTCACCTCCACGACCGGCTCGAGGAGGACCATCGCCGAGGCCCGCAGGGCGTCGCGCAGGCCCAGCCGGCCGGCGGTGCGGAAGGCCGTGTCCGAGGAGTCCTTCACATGGGTCTGGCCGTCGGTGAGCGTGACCCGCAGACCGGTCACCGGGTGCCCGCCGAGGGGTCCCTCGGCCAGGGCGTCCCGGCAGCCGGCCTCGACGGCCCGGACGAACTCCTGCGGCACGCGCCCGCCGACGACCGCCGAGCGGAACACGAACCCGCCCTCGTCCCACGGTTCGACGTCCAGCACGACGTGCGCGAACTGCCCGGCGCCGCCGTCCTGTTTGACGTGCCGGAAGACGAAGCCGGTCACGCCCTCGCCGACCGTCTCGCGGTACGCCACACCGGGGCGGCCCACGGCGACCTCGACGCCGTGCTCGCGCCGGACCCGCTCCGCCGCGACCTCCAGGTGCAGTTCGCCCATGCCGGACAGCACGGTCTGCCCGGTCTCCGGGTCCGTCCGCACCGCCAGCGAGGGGTCCTCCTCGGTGAGCCGGGCGAGGGCGGTGGCCAGCCGGTCGGTGTCGGCGGACCGGCGGGCCTCCACGGCGACGTGCACGACCGGTTCGGCCACGCCCGGGGGTTCCAGGACGAGCGGGGCGCCCGGCGCGCACAGGGTGGAGCCGGCGCGGGCGGACTTCAGTCCGGTCACGGCGACGATGTCCCCGGCGACCGCCCGCTCCAGCGGGTCGTGCCGGTCGGCCCGCACCCGCAGGATGCGGCCGATCCGCTCGGTGCGACACGTGCCCGCCTCCCACACGGTGTCTCCCTTCTCGATCGTGCCCGAGTACACCCGCAGATACGTCAGCCGTCCCGTCGGGGTCGCGTTGACCTTGAACGCCAGCGCGGCCAGCGGTGCGTCCGGGTCGGCGGCCCGTTCCTGCTCAGTGCCGTCGTGCGTGCCGCGCACCGGCGGTACGTCGGACGGGGACGGCAGGTAGGCCACCACGGCGTCCAGCAGCGGCTCGATGCCGCGGTTGCGGTAGGCCGAGCCGCACAGCACCACCACGGCGTCACCGGCGCGGGTCAGGTCGCGCAGCGCCGCGGCGAGGGTCCCGGCGGTCAGCGTCTCCCGGTCGCAGAACTCCTCCAGCGCGGCCGGATGGCGTTCGGCGACCGCCTCCTCCAGCACCCGCCGCCTGCGCGCCGCCTCCTCGCGCAGGGCGTCCGGCACCGGTCGCTCCTCCGGCGCCTCAGCGCCGTCCGCCCACACCAGCGCACGCATGCGCAGCAGGTCGACGACGCCGGTGAAGCCGCCCTCCGCGCCGATCGGCAGCTGCACGACGAGCGGGGCGGGGTGCAGCCGTTCGCGGACGGAGGCGACGGCCGCGTCGAGGTCGGCGCCGGCCCGGTCCATCTTGTTGACGAACGCGATCCGCGGCACACCGTGCCGGTCGGCCTGCCGCCACACCGACTCGCTCTGCGGCTCGACGCCCGCCACCGCGTCGAACACGGCGACCGCGCCGTCCAGCACGCGCAGCGACCGCTCGACCTCGTCGGCGAAGTCGACGTGGCCCGGGGTGTCGATCAGGTTGATCCGGTGGCCGTCCCAGGAGCAGCTGACGGCGGCGGCGAAGATGGTGATGCCGCGGTCGCGCTCCTGGGGGTCGAAGTCGGTGACGGTGGTGCCGTCGTGGACCTCGCCGCGCTTGTAGGTGGTGCCGGTGGTGTAGAGGATCCGCTCGGTGACGGTGGTCTTGCCCGCGTCGACGTGGGCGAGGATGCCGAGGTTGCGGACGGTGGTGAGGGAAGTGCTGCGCATGGCCGCGTGGCCTTTCGGATGGGTGGTCCTAAACGGGCAGCGCGATTCCCCGGACGGGCGCCGAGCGAGCGTCGCGTTCCGCCAGCCGCCTCACAGGGGGCCGTCGGGATGCGGCGGAGCGTGGTTCAGGCGGACGTCACGGGCATCCGGTACCGGCCGCGCAGCGGGCACCGGACGGTCCGGGACACCAGGATCACCGTGTACCGGGAAGGGGGAGCGACGACGGCGGTGTGGTCACGCACGGCGGTCTCCCCTCACTGGTCCCGGATGCGCGGCCCCGACGGGACCGCGTGTGCTTGCCGGTTGGTGAGTGTAGGGAGGGGTGCGCGGGCGGGGCCACGGAATTTCCGCGGACCGGCGCGCGTGCGGGCACCGTCCGCGTCGGCGCGGGACGCGGGCGGGAGGGAGCGGGCGGGGCCTCCCGGGCCGCCGCACGGTTCAGCGGCACCGCGCGGTTACTCACCCGGGAGTACCAGCACGTCGTCCTCGACGCCGGCCGGCGCCCCGCCGAGCCCGGGGATCGGCGTCACCCACCGCACCTGCCGTGCACGCGAACCCGCAGCTCAGCGCCGTTGTCAGTCCCCCTCCCTAAGGTGGAACCATCATCTGGACGGACCAGGATCCATCCGGGCGTTCACGCCTCGGGTGGACACGTCCGCCTGCGGAAAAGGGCGTTGGGGAGCTCCCCCGACGGCCGAGGGGGAAAGGGATGGACTCGATGAGCGCCACGGTGAAGGACCGGCTGAAGAAGCACTTCGTGAATCATGTCGCTCTCGTCATCGACAAGTCCGGTTCGATGCGGGGCCACTCGGAGCAACTCGTGCGTGTGGTGGACGAGTTCGTGAAGGGCTTGAAGGAGGAGTCCGACCGGCTCGGCCACGAGACCCGGATCAGTCTCTACGCCTTCGACCACCTGGTCGAGAACCTGGTGTGGGACATGGACGTCAAACACCTGCCGTCCATGCGGGGCCTGTACACCGTGGAGAACGGCGCGACGGCGCTGATCCAGGCGTCGGTGAAGGCTCTCGACGACCTCGGCCACATTTGGGAGGAGTACGGCGAGCACAGCTTCCTCCAGGTCGTCGTCACCGACGGTGAGGAGAACGCCTCCGGCGCCGACAGGACGGGTGCTCGGCACGACCTCATGCCCGACGGGCGTGACGTCCTGGAAGAGTGGCGGGGCCGGATCACCGACAAGATGAACGCCCTGCCCGATCACTGGACGTCGGCCATCATGGTGCCGAACTCCCTCGCCAAGCGCACCGCTCAGCAGTACGGCTTCCCGACGGGCAACATCTCGATCTGGGACGCCGACTCGGACCAGGGCGTCGAGGAGGCGATCGGCGCCGTGAAGACGGCCGCCACGAGGTTCCTGCGCGACCGCGAGCAGGGCGTGCGCGGCACCCGGAACCTCTTCGCGATGGGCCAGGACCTGAGCGCGGCGGACGTGAGGTCGAACCTCCAGGCTCTGGACGCCGGCAAGTACGTGCTCATACCGGTGGACCAGCGCACGTCGATCCGCGACTTCGTCACCGGCGCCGGGCATCCGTACAAGACGGGCTGCGCCTTCTACGAGCTGTCCAAGCGCGAGAAGGTCCAGGCCAACAAGCAGATCGCCGTGGCGGAGAAGGACCCGGCCACCGGCCGCACCACCGGGAAGGTGTTCACCGGTCCCGCCGCCCGGCAGCTCCTGGGCCTGCCGTCGACCGAGGTCACGGTGGCGCCGGGGAGCAACGAGGCCTACACCGTGTTCGTCCAGTCGACCTCGGTCAACAGGAAACTGGTCCCGGGCACCAGGCTGCTCGTCCTGCTGTGATCCGTGGCGTCTGCGCCACTCCATGATCCACAATCGGCGGACACACCCTCAGGAGGTCTTTTCCGTGCCCTCGCTCCATGACGTCGCCACCTGGCAGCCCCTGCTGCGCCTCTTGCACGCCGCGCACGCGGACACGCTCTCCGCGCCCGGCGGGCACGTGGCGGGGCAGATCAGTCCCGGTGGGTGGAGTGTCCCCCTGCCGCACCGGCCGCCGCAGCCCGGGCGTGCCTCACTGGTCTCGGACAACCAGGAGCAGTTCGACGCCGTGGGCCTGATCGTCGAGGCGCTCCAGGAGGACGGGAGCGGTGGTGTCTCCTTCGTCGTCGAGGCCTCCTCCACGCCCGGTGGCGTCCGGCTGCACCTGATCGAGCCGAGCTCCTCCACCGAGCCGGGGATCGCCACCGCGCACCCGGGCACGCTCCTCCTCGCGGACGGGGCGCTGCCCGAGCCGCTGCGCCGCCTGCCCCACCCGGTGCCCGGCGCGGTGCCGGCCGCTTCCGCGGACGTGGACCTGCTGCGGCGCACCCTCCGTGAACGGCTCCCGGACGCGGTGGGCGCCTCGGAGGAGGAGCTCGCAGCGGCGGAGGAGCGCCTGGGCGTGCCGTTGCCGCCCGAGCTGAGGGCCCTGTACGAGGTTGTCCGCGGCCGGTACGAGGACTGGGACGACTTCCGGGACCCGTACGACACCATCGGCTGCGACCTGTTCGACCTCGGCGAGGTGTACGTCGCCGACGCGGCGTCCCGCAGGGTGCTGTGGCAGTTCGGCGCCATGTGTGCGGTCGAGACGGGTCCCGAGGACGCGGTGCAGCAGCTCGTCGGCTCGCCTGGCTGGATCGTCTTCGGTGACAACGGCGGCGGCGACCGTATCGCCGTCGACCTCACACCGGGACCGGACGGGCACGTCGGCCAGGTGATCATCATCGGTCACGAGGGGAACATCGGTGCCGGGCTGGTCGCCGACTCCCTCACCGACATGGTCGTCCACCGTCACTTCGACGGCCGTCGGGTCGCGCGGGTCGAACGGCCCCCGTTGGTCGCCCACGTCAACCGTGCCTCCCTGCCCAGCATCGAGGCCGCCGCCCACGCCGGCCTCGAGGTCCTCAGCATCGGGGTGTGGGAGAAGGAGCCCCTCAGCCTCGCCCCCGTCTTCGGTCTGCCGCGCCTGCGGACCCTGAGTGCGTATCCGGGTACGCTCGCCGATCCGCGTGAGATCTCCCGGCTCACCCGCCTCGAGTATCTGGAGCTCCCGCCCGCGGAGTGGCGTGTCCTGCTCGACGCGGGGGCCGTGCCCACCGGTCTTCTCGCCGCCGGCATCGACGCCCACCGACAGCGGGACAACCCGTTGCGGACCATCGCCCTCGCCAACGAGATCCTCACCCTCTACGGCCGGCCGCCGATCACCGGGACCACGGTGCTGGAGGGAGCAGCCGCGTAGGTCAGGTCGTCCGTCAGGGGGGCCGCCGTCCTGCGGCCTTCCCGGTCGGAGCGGGGGCGGGGACGAACCCCTCGGGCGATCAGGATCCCGGAACGCAACGAGGGCCCCGACCGTGTCGGGGCCCTCGTGGAGCGAAGTGTCCGAGGGGGGACTTGAACCCCCACGCCCGATAAAGGGCACTAGCACCTCAAGCTAGCGCGTCTGCCATTCCGCCACCCGGACAAGGTGTCTGCCGCTGCGCGGGGTGTTCCCCGCGGCGACATGGACAACCATACCAAGGTTTCGGAGCGCCTTTCACCTGCGTTTTCGTCCGCCCGGGCGGCGCCGAGGGGCCTCACGGGGGCGATGCCGTCCCGGGTCGCACCGTGGGTGACCCGCTGGTCACCCACGGCACCCACCGGTCGCTACGGCATCAGGTGGTGGTCCGGGAAGTTGCCGGGCAGCCGCTCCCCCGCCGGCCCCCGGGTCACCGTGCGCACCAGCAGCTCGCCGCCGACGAAGGCCCCGCGCCACGAGGCGCCGTGTCCGCCGAACAGCTCGTCGCGGTCGCCGCGCGAGCGCGGGACGCCGTGGCCGGTCTTGAAGGCACGTATCTGCGGCGCCAGCCTGTCGAAGGTGGCCCGGTCGTCCGTGGACAGCGTGGCGACCAGGGCGCCGTTGGAGGCGTTCATCGCGGCGAGCAGCTCGGCCTCGGTGTCGACCAGGACGATGGGGTCGACCGGTCCGAAGGGTTCCGCGTGGTGCAGCGGCGAGGACGGCGGCGGGTCGAGGAGCGTGACCGGTTGCACGTAGGCCGACGTGTCCTGGCCGGGCATTGGGTTGACCTCGACGAGCAGGGCGTCCTCGCGGACCAGGACCTGCCGGAGGCGGAGGAGGACGTCGACGGTCTGCGGGGGCAGCCCGGCGGCCCGCGCGATCTCGGCCGCACTGGCGGTGGTGACGCCCTCGGCGGGGTCGACGGGGATGCGCGCCACCGCCTCGGGGCGCTCGGCCGCGACCTCCTCGATCTCCGTGCCGCCCTCGGCGGAGGCGGTGGCGAGGAAGGCGCCGGCCGTGCGGTCGAGGACGTAGGAGACGGAGAACTCCCGGTCGATGCCGACGGGTCCGGCGAGCATGACGGTGCGGACGGAGTGGCCCTTGATGTCCATGCCGAGGATCCGGCGTACCACCGCCTCGGCCGCGGCCGGGTCTGCGGCGAGCCGCACTCCACCGGCCTTGCCCCGCCCGCCTGTCTTCGCCTGTGCCTTGACGACGACGCGTCCGCCGAGCCGGCGGGCGATCTCGCGGGCCTTCGCGGGCGAGTCGGTGACCTCCGCCCGCGGTACGTCGCGGCCCTGACGGCTGACCACTTCGGCGAGAACAACAACGCCACCAACTACGGGATGGTCTACAGCTCCAAGCTCGTCTCCGGTCTGGGCGCGGGCATGGGTTCCGTGGTCGTCGGCGCCTGGGGTCGGCGATCGTGGGCCTCGGCGACAAGTCGGACCTGGACGAGGACGACCTGCTGACCTGGTTCGGCGAGGACCCGCACACCGAGTGCATCGCGATGCACCTGGAGGACCTCAAGGACGGGCGCGCGGAGCGTTCAGTCCGGCGGGCAGCATCTCGGTCTTCGCCGGGATCGTGGCGCTGTTCCTGCACCCGCGGGGACGCACGAAGGGCAGGCGTGTCACGCCCAGCCCTCGGCCGCTCGGCGAGGGCTGAGCCGGCGCGTTCCGGGTCGCACGGACCGGGCGGCCCCTCCCGCGGGATGCGGAAGGGGCCGCCCGGTCCGTGTCCCTCGTCAGCGGCGGCGCTTGCGCAGGGCCGCCAGGTTGTCATAGCTGATCTTGGCCTCGCGCAGCGACTGCGCGGGGTCGGTGGCGCTCGGGGAGTTGTCGTCCTCGATCATCGGGTTGTGGTAGTTCCGCTGCCCGACCCGGGAGAAGAACGTCGTGTAGTCGATGACGCCGGTGCCGAAGGGGACCATGTCGTAGCCCATGCCGTTGGTGGTGCTGACGACCCCGTCCTTGGCGTGGAACAGCGGGTAACGCTTGTTGTTGCGGACGACGAGACCGGCCGGGTCGAAGACGTTCTTCCGGGTGGAGCCGTCGTGCGCGGTGTACGTGTGGAACTTGTACTGGGCGACGTGCGCCCAGAAGATGTCCATCTCCAGCCAGACCGCCTTCGGGTCGGTGATCTTGAGGAAGTACTCCAGCTTCCGGATGCCGGAGCTGCGGGTCGGGCGGCCCTGGTCGTCCAGCGGGCCGCCGTCGAGCAGGAAGCCGTAGGCGCTGTCGTGGTTGTGGGTGTAGAGCTTGATGCCCTCGCGGCGGGCGATCGCGCCGAGCGCGTTCCACTTGTCGGCGGCCACGTCCCAGTCGGCGCGGTACGAGCTTCCGGTGGGGTCGCCGCCGGTGCCCATGTGGTCCATGCCGAGGATGTTGGCGATCTCCAGGTGCTTCTTGAAGGTGTCCAGGTCCGCCGTGGTCAGCGGCCAGGAGGGCGGGATGAAGCCGTGGTTGCCCTGGGCGCGCAGGCCGTACTCGTCGAGCCAGGAGCGCAGCAGCTTGGCACCTGCCACGGACTCCAGGCTGGCTCCGCCGGGGGCGTTGGGGTGCTGGCCGTATCCGGCGAACTCGACCTGGCGGTAGCCGTGCCGGGCGAGCTGCTTGAACACCTCGCGGAAGCCGGAGGGCAGGTCGCTGGCGAGGGGGTCGCGGGCGGTGGCGTCGCGGACGGTGTAGAGGATGATGCCGCGCTTGTCGGCGGGGACGAGGACCTGCCCGCCGCCGTGTCCGTGGTCGTGCCCGTGGCCTCTGCCGTGGTCCCCGGCGAAGGCGGGGGACGCGCCGAACACGGGCGCTGCGACGGCTCCGGCGGCGACGGCGGTGCAGGTGCTGAGGAAGCGGCGACGGCCGACGCCGAGGCTGCGGCGCAGCGCCTCGTCCGGGCCGGCGGATGCGGTGCGGTCGGCGCCGGCCTCGGTGCGGGAGGAGTCGGGATACAGGGTCACGGGTGCCTGCCTTCTCGCTCGTGGCCTGCCCTGATGCGGCTCGGGCGGGCCGTTGTCAGTGTCGTGTGTTTCACTCTCAGTAGCCGGGGATTCGGGCGTGACCGGTCGGTGCGTCAGCCGAGTCCGGCGAGCCGGAGCAGGAGTTGTTTGACATCGGTGGCCGCTACGCGGTCTCCGACAGCGCGGGGGGTGGAGCAGATGAGGAGCGGACCGTCGTCGTCGCTCGCGGGGAGGCGGCCGTGGCTGCCGCGAATAGGTGAGGCGTCCAGGGGCACGACCGCCATGCGGTAGCGCATGCCGAGCTTCTTGCGGGCCACGGCCGTCGCGGCCTTGACCTTGACGTAGGGGTCGAGCGGGTCCATGAACAGCTCGACCGGGTCGTAGCCGGGTTTGCGGTGGATCTCGACGAGCTGCGCGAAGTCGGGCGCGCGGTCGTCGTCGAGCCAGTAGTAGTACGTGAACCAGGCGTCCGGCTCCGCGACGGCGACGAGTTCGCCGGCTCGGGGATGGTCGAGGTGATGGGTCTTCTTGCCCTCGTCGTCGAGGAGTTGCTCGATGCCGGGAAGGCCGTCGAGGGCGGCTCGGGTGGCGTCGAGGTCCTCGGGGCGGCGGACGTACACGTGGGCGATCTGGTGGTCGGCGACCGCGAAGGCGCGGGAGGCCATCGGGTCCAGGTACTCCATGTCGTCCTGCGTGTGCACCTCGAGCAGTCCGGCGCGGCGCAGGGCGCGGTTGATGTCCACGGGCCGGTTCACACGGGTGATGCCGTACTCGGACAGCGCGACCACGGTGCGGCCCTCGGCGCGAGCGTCGTCGAGGAGCGGGGCGAGGGCCGCGTCCAGGTCGGCGGCGGCCTTGAGGGAGCGCGGGTCGTCGGGGCCGAAGCGCTGGAGGTCGTAGTCGAGGTGAGGGAGGTAGCAGAGGGTGAGATCGGGGTGGCGGGTGGCCGTGATGTGCCGGGTGGCGTCGATGATCCACTGGCTGGAGACCAGGTCGGCGCCGGGTCCCCAGAAGTGGAAGAGGGGGAAGGTGCCGAGCTTGTCGGTGAGTTCGTCGTGCAGGGCCGGGGGCCGGGTGTAGCAGTCGGGTTCCTTGCGGCCGTCGGCGTAGTAGACGGGGCGGGGGGTGACGGTGATGTCGGTGTCGGCGCCCATGGCGTACCACCAGCAGATGTTGGCGACGGTGTAGCCGGGGTGGGCGCGGCGCGCGGCGTCCCAGAGCTTGTCGCCGGCGACCAGGCCGTTGTGCTGGCGCCACAGCAGGACGTCGCCGAGTTCGCGGAAGTACCAGCCGTTGCCGACGATGCCGTGCTCGGACGGCATCGTGCCGGTGAGGAAGGTCGACTGGGCGGCGCAGGTGACGGCGGGCAGGACGGTGCCGAGCGGGGCGCGGGAGCCGGACTGGCCGAGCTGCTTGAGGTGGGGCATGTGGTCGAGGAGACGGGGGGTGAGGCCGACGACGTCCAGGACGAGGAGGGGGGTGGGCCCGCCGGAGGCGGTGGGTCGGGTCATGGCAGTTCCTTCAGGCCGAGGTCGGTCAGCAGGTCGCGGGCGAGGGTGAGCTCGGCGGCGATGCCGTCGGTGAGCTGGGCTCGGGCACGGGGGCGCAGCTCGGGCGGGAGGGCCTGCCAGGTGTAGGTCTCGACCTCCAGGTGCCGGGTGAGCGGGTGCGGGCCGCCGACGAGCCGGGTCAGCGCGGCCTCGAGCACGGGGAGGGTGGAGGTGAGGGGTGCGGCGGGGGCCGCGTGCAGCGGGACGTGGAAGTGGGCGCGCCAGGGTGCGGTGCCGGGCAGCGGGCCGCCGTCGGCCAGGGCCTCGTCGAGGTCGTCCGTGCCCAGCAGGGGCGCGGTCCCGGAGGCGTCGGCGGTGCCGGTGGTGCGGGTCTGGTGCAGGAAGCGGGGTTCGGCGAAGGCCGCGAGCGCTTCGCGGACTTCGGGGAGACGGGGGTGTTCGGCGTGCAGGGCGGCGGAGAGCTGGGACTTGACGACGGGGACGCGGGCCGCGGTCAGGGCGTCCAGGGCGGTGCCCGGGTCCTCGAAGGAGGTGGCGAGGTGGCAGGTGTCGACGCAGACGCCGATGCGGTCGTGGCCGATCGCGGTGAGCGGGGCGATGGCGTCGCGGGTGGTCTCCACGACGCAGCCGGGCTCGGGTTCGAGGCCGATGCGGATGGAGCGGCCGGTGAGTTCCTCGAGGGCGTCGAGGCGTTCGGCGAGGGTGACCAGGGCGCTCCGGGCCTTGTCGGCGCGGGTGTCGTCGTAGGCGGTGCGCCAGGCCAGCGGCAGGGTGGAGATGGTGCCGTCGGTGACGTCGTCGGGCAGCAGGCCGGCGAGGACGCGGGCGAGGGAGGTGGTGTGGTCGAGACGCTCGGGGTCGGCCCAGTCGGGAGAGTACACGCGGTACTTGACCTCTTCGGCGCCGAAGCCCTGGTAGGGGAAGCCGTTGAGGGTGACGACCTCCAGGCCGCGCCGGTCGAGTTCGGTGCGCAGGCCGCGCAGCGCCGAGGGGTCGGTGACCAGGGCGTGGGCCGCGTCGCGGGCGAGCCACAGGCCGATGCCGAGGCGGTCGCGGCCCAGGCGCTTGCGCACGGGTTCGCAGTGGTCGCGGAGCTGGGCGAGGACACCGTCGAGGGTCTCGGCGGGGTGGACGTTGGTGCAGTAGGCGAGGTGGACGGTGGTGCCGTCGGGGTGCCGGAAGCGCATCGCTCACTCCCCGCCGCGCAGGATGGAGTTGCCCTCGTGGGTGGCGTCCACCGACGTCACGTCGAGTTCCAGGCGCCCGCTGAGCCCGTAGAAGGCGACGGGGTTGCGCCACAGCACCCGGTCCACGTCGTCCTCGGTGAAGCCCTCGGCGAGCATCAGGTCGCCGACCTTGCGGGTCTTGAGCGGGTCGCTCTTCCCCCAGTCGGCGGCGGAGTTCACCAGGACCCGTTCCGGGCCGTAGGCGCGCAGGAGGGCGACCATGCGGGCCTCGTCCATCTTGGTGTCCGGATAGACGGAGAAGCCGAGCCAGGCACCGCTGTCCTTTGCCTCCGCGACGGTGGTCTCGTTGAGGTGGTCGACCAGGACCCGGTCGGTGGGCAGGGCGGACTCGCGGACCACGTCGAGGGTGCGGCGCAGGCCGGCCAGCTTGTCGCGGTGCGGGGTGTGCACGAGGGCGGGCAGGCTGTGGTCGGCGGCGAGCTGGAGCTGGGCGGCCAGGGCCTTGTCCTCGGCGGGGGTCATCGAGTCGTAGCCGATCTCGCCGACGGCCACGACACGGTCCTTGACGAGGTAGCGGGGCAGTTCGTCCAGGACGGGCAGGCAGCGCGGGTCGTTGGCCTCCTTGGGGTTGAGGGCGATCGTGCAGTGGTGGGCGATGCCGTACTGGGCGGCGCGGAAGGGCTCCCAGCCGAGGAGGGCGTCGAAGTAGTCGCGGAAGGAGTCGGGAGAGGTGCGGGGCTGGCCGAGCCAGAAGGAGGGCTCGACGACGGCGCGGACTCCCGCGGCGTGCATGGCCTCGTAGTCGTCGGTGGTGCGGGAGGTCATGTGGATGTGGGGGTCGAAGATGCGCATCAGGACTCCTTGCCGTGGGGGTCGGCCGTGCCGTGCGAGGAGCGCGCGGCCCCGGTCAGGGCCAGGACGCGGTGCAGGTCGTCGGGGACGGGACGGCCGGCCGCGGTGCGTTCGGCGGCGTAGTCGGCGAGCATGCGGGCGAGTTCGGTGTCCGCGCCGGCCCGCCGCTCCAGGTCCGCCACCTGGTCGACGGGGACGCCGGTGAACAGGCACTTCAGCACGGCATGCCGCCACTGGTGGGCGTCCAGGTGCCGGGCGGCGTACGGGCCGAGGGCGGCGGCGACCAGCCGGGTGTCGTTGGTGCGCAGGGCGTCCTCGACGAGCGGCAGGGCGTCGGGGCCGGGCACGAGGTGGGGCAGTGCCTGGAGGACGGCGCGGCGTTCGTCGGCGGTGCCCTGCGCGTACACCCGGGACAGGACGCCGGCGTCGGCGCGGGCCGCGTGCAGGATGAGGACGCGGGCGGCGTCGGCGTGGGCGGGGCCGCAGCGGCGGCCGGCCTCGGCGAGGCGCAGCTCCCAGACGGAGATGGGGCCGTGGGCGCCGGGGTGGGCGGCTGCCTCGTCGAGGGCCTGGTCGAGCCAGGCGCGGGCGGCCGGGGCGAGCCGGGCGGTGAGGACGGCGTGCAGGCCGGCCGGCGCGAGGTGGGCGGGGGTGGTGCCCTGCGCGGCGTGCTCGGCGGGGGTGCCATCCGTGTCCCGGGTGCGGTGGGTGGCGTGGGATCTGGTCATGGGATGGCTCCCTTCAGAGGGTGGCGGAGGGCTCGCCCCGGTGGTTCGTGGAGCGGGACGCCGCTGCCGCGGCCCGGCGGAGGAACGGGAGGGAGTGTTCGGCGAAGTGGGGCCCCGCATGGGAGTGGCGGGGCAGTTCGACGACGGTCAGGCCCTGGTAGCCGGTGGCGGCGAGGGCCTCGAGGACGGGCGGGAAGTCGATCTCGCCGTCTCCGAGCGGGAGGTGTTCGTGGACGCCGCGGCGCATGTCCTCGATCTGCACGTGCCGCAGCCAGGGAGCGGCCTCGCGTACGCAGTCGGCGGGCGGGAGGGGTTCGAGGCACTGGCAGTGGCCGAGGTCCAGGGTGAGGCCGAGGTTCTCGGGGTCGCCGAGGGTGCGGCGCAGGACGTGGAAGTCGGCGAGGGTCGCGAGGAGGTGGCCCGGTTCGGGTTCGACGGCCAGGGGCACTCCGGCCTGGTCGGCGGCGTCCAGGACCGGGGTGAGGGACTCGGCGAGCCGCTTCCAGGCCGTGTCCTCGTCCGTGCCGGGCGGGGTGATGCCGCTGAAGCAGTGCACGGCGTGCGCTCCGAGGCCGGCGGCGACCCGGACGGCCCGCACGAGGAGGTCGGCGCGGCGGGCGCGGCCCTCCGGGTCCGGGTCGAGCAGGGACGGACCGTGCTTGCGGCGCGGGTCGAGCACATAGCGGGCGCCCGTCTCCACCGTGACGCCCAGCCCGAGGGCGTCCAGCCGCTGTGCGACCCGGCGGGTGCGGGCGGCGAGGTCGGGGGCGAGGGGGTCGAGGTGCATGTGGTCGAGGGTCAGTCCGACGCCGTCGTAGCCGAGGTCGGCGAGGAGTCCGAGGGCGTCGTCCAGGCGGAGGTCGGTGAGCCCGTTGGTGCCGTAGCCGAAGCGGAGGGAGAGCGGAGAGGCCCCGTCCGGGCCCGCGTTCCCGTCGGCCGGCACCGGGGTCGTTCCCGGATTCGATGTCCGGCTCATGTGACGCTCACCTTCCTCATGCCGGCCCTCCTCGCGAACAGCCGGCCGGCCGGGACGAGGGCGGCGACCAGGAGGGACGTGACCGTCGCACCGGAGCGGGCGGCGAGGGCGGCCTGGAGCGGGACCGTGGCGCGGATACCGCCTCCGACGGCGCGTTGGGTGAGCGGGGGTGAGGGGTTGAGCGCGGCGTGGAAGTAGGGGCGTGCCGCGGCGGCCGCGTAGGCGGCACCGAGGACGGTGGTGAGGACGCCGTCGGTCCCGGTCGGGCGCCGGGCCGGGGTGGAGCCCGGCAGGCCGGGGGCGGCTGCTGCCCGCCGGCCTGCCGGGAGTCGGGTGCGGCGGTGGGTGATCAGCCGCATCAGCGCGCCCGTCGTGGCGAGGGCCGCCAGTGGGGCCAGGACCGAACCGCCGGTGGTCTCGCGGCGGGAGACGGCCGTGACCGCGAGGGTGTGCGTGCCCAGCAGCGCCGCGGAGGGCAGCGCGGCGCGGGTGCCGCCGCCGGTGGCCGCGGCGCCCAGGAGCAGGTCCAGCCCGCGTGCGGCGGCCATGGCCGCGGGCCCGGCGGGCGTGTGCTTCAGGGCGAGGTCGTAGGCCCAGACGGTTGCCGCGAGAGGCGCCGCCACGGCGAGGGCGGGCCGCCCCGCGCCCGCGGCCAGTGCCAGCCCGGCGCCGGTGAGGGCACCGGCGGCGGCGAGGGCGGCGGCCGGGCGGATGCGGCCGGACGGGATCGGGCGGTGCGGGCGCTCCTCGGCGTCCTCGACGCGGTCCGCCCAGTCGTTCAGGGCCATGCCGGCTTCGTACAGGCACAGGGAGGATCCGATGGCGAGCAGCGTGCGGGGCCTGGGGCGCGCGCCGGCCGCGGCGGCGCCGGCCAGGGCGTCGCCGGGGACGGTGAACAGGGCGGGCAGCCGGAGCAGTTCCGCCCAGACGTCGGCGCGGCCGGTGCCGGGGTGGCAGGTGCCGGGGGCCGCTTCTTCGGATGCGGTCGCGGCGACGAACGGACCGCCGCCGGTCCCCACCGGTCCGGCGGGCGCGGACACGCCCCGCGCCGTGGCGACCGGGCGGCTCATCGCCGCGCCCCTCGGTCGTCCGCGCAGTCCGCCCCGTCCGCGCCCTCCACCCCGTCCCGCAGCCGCTCGGCGAAGCGCACCAGCTCCGCGTACTGCTCGGCCAGGGACGACGGGCCCTCCCCCACCGGGTCCTTGAAGTAGAAGCCCAGTGCGCCCAGCGGGCCGGTCAGGCCCTTCTGCCGGGCGCGGGCGGTCAGCCGGGCCAGGTCCAGGACGAGCGGCGCGGCGAGCGCCGAGTCGCAGCCCTGCCAGGTGGTCTGGAGGATCATGCGGGCGCCGAGGAAGCCGTCGAAGGCGACGTGGTCCCAGGCCGTCTTCCAGTCCCCCAGCGCGGGGACGTCGTCGATGTGGACCTCGCCCTCGGGTGCCGCGCCGAGGGTGTCGGCGAGGACGCGTTCCTTGCCGGCGTTCTTGGCCGCGGCCGCCGCGGGGTCGGCGAGGGCGGCACCGTCGCCGCCGCCCAGCAGGTTGGTGCCGGACCAGGCACGCACGGCGAGGGCCCGCTGCGCGAACATCGGCCCGAGCACGGAGCGCAGCAGGGTCTGGCCGGTCTTGCCGTCGCGGCCCGCGTAGGGCACGCCGGAGGACCCGGCGAGCGGGGCCAGCGCGGGGTGGTGCAGGCCCGTGGAGGGGGTGAAGTTGACGTAGGGGCAGCCGGCGCGCAGGGCGGCCGCGGCGTAGAGGGAGCTGGGCGGCAGGGAGCCGTCGGTGGGGGCCGGCTCGGTGGAGGCGACGTTGATCACGACGGCTCCGGCGAGGCCCTGGCGGTCGACGAAGTCACGGATGTCGGCCGCGAACACGTCGATCCACTCGTCCTGGGTGCGGCCGGGGCCGCCGTCGCTGTCGCCCGGCAGCGGTCCGCCGGGCCGTATCTCCCGGTCGGCGGCGGCGAGTTCGGCGTGGACGGCGGCGGGCAGGCCGTGCGGCAGGACGCCTCCGGCGGCGAGGTGCTCGGCGCGTTTGGGCAGCGGGCAGTCGACAGTGTCGTGGCCCCCGAAGACGAGGGACGCCAGCGGCGGCAGTCCGCACGAGGGGAAGCCGGGAGCCTCGGTGACCATGCCGGTCGGCGGGTGCAGCCCGGCGGCGACGGCGGCGCAGCCCGCGATCGCGGTCGTGGCCACGGAACCGCGTGCCCCGATGAGCCAGACGCCGAGGCGGGGGTACGTCGAGGGGGTCGGGGTGGGAAGGGACGGTTCGGCGGACATGGGCAGCCTCCTTGTCGTACGCGAACCGGGTGGGAGTGCCGGAGGGGGACGAGCGGGGTTCCGGGCGCGGGCCCGGGGGTGACGGCGGGCGGAGATCCGGCGTCCTCCGCCCGCCGCCGTTCGGGTCGCCCCCTCAGGGGCGGGTGCGCCCTACTCGGACAGTTCCTTCAGCTGGATGTTGCGGAAGGAGACCTGGTCGTCGGCGCCGTGGTTCTGCAGGCCGATGTAGCCGTCGGTCAGGCTCCGCTCGGGGTCCTTGTTGGTGAAGTCGTTGATCTTGACTCCGTTGAGGAACACCTGAAGGCGTTCGCCCTGGACCTTGATCTCGTAGGAGTTCCACTGGCCGGGCGGCCGCAGCACCTGGTCACGGGCTTTGGTGTTCGCCGCCTTGAAGGTGTAGATCGCACCCGTGGTGCGGTCCACGGCGTCCGTGGCGTCGATCTGGATCTCGTAGCCCTTGTTCACCGCGGACCAGGGGTCGTCGGAGGCCGGGAAGCCCACGAAGACGCCGGAGTTGTCGTCGCCCTGCATCTTCCAGTCGAGCTTGAGGGAGTACGACTTCAGCTCCTTGGCCTGGTACCAGAGCAGGCCCATGCCGCCCTCGGACTCCAGGGTGCCGTCCTTGACGTTGAACTTCCCGGGGCCGGCCTGCTTCCAGCCCTCCAGGGTCTGGCCGTTGAAGATCTCCCGGTAGCCCTTGGCCGGCTTGCAGTCCGCCTTGGCCAGTCCGGTGGCGTACTGGAGGCCGCCGAGCAGGTGGGCGCGGAAGGCCTCGTCGGCGTAGGACTCCTTGGTGTGGCCGAGGCCGGTGTAGAAGGAGCGGCCGCCCTCGTAGGTCTGGCACCAGGCGATCGGGTGGTCGCCCTTCATGTTCCCGCCCTGGTAGGTGGTCTCGTCGAGGGTGGCGAGGACCTTGGCCTGCTCACGCGGGTTGGTGCGGTAGTTGTACAGCTCGTCGGTGTGCTCCCAGGTCTCGCCCAGGTGGGCGGTGGCCGGGTGGGCGTGGTCCTCGACGCGCACGGTGGCCTTCTGGATGGCCGGGTGGGAGTCGAAGTAGGCGCCGACGAGGCCGCCGTAGAACTTCCAGTCGTACTCGGTGTCGGCCGCGGCGTGGATGCCCATGTAGCCGCCGCCGTCGGCGACGTAGTTCTCGAACGCCTTCTGCTGGTCGGCGCTCAGGACGTCACCCGTGGTGGACAGGAAGGCGACGGCGTCGTACTTGGCGAGGTTGGCCGTGGTGAACTGCCCGGCCTCCTCGGTCGCGTCGACCGTGATGCCGGCCGGGGCGCCGAGCTCCTTCAGGGCCGCGATGCCGGCCGGGATGGAGTCGTGGCGGAAGCCGGCGGTCCTGGAGAAGACCAGGGCTTTCTTGCCGGCCTTGAACGGCTCCTTGGAGAACTCGAAGTCGTCGATGTCGAACAGCGCGCCCTCGCCGCCCTTGAAGACCAGGTAGACGTCAGTGGTCTTCTTGGGCAGGGCTCGCAGTGGCACGTCGACGTTCTGGAAGGTCTCCCAGCTGCCGGTCGGCGGGATGTAGGCCGAGCCGTGGAGCGGGCCGGTGGGCGAGCCGGTGCGCACCTCGACGAATCCGCCGGTGCCGCCGGAGGAGGCCCGTACCGTCAGCTTCTTCTGCCCGTCGAACTTGTAGGGGCTGAAGGAGATCCAGTCGCCGTCGTTGATGTCGCCGACGGTCTTGCCGCCGTTGGCACCGGTCTTGTCGATCGGTGACACGCCCTGCTGGGTGGTGAAGTGCTCGGCCTGGCGGTGCGGGGGCTGGATCACGGTGCGGGCGGTGCCGGTCAGGGCCTCCTGGCCGTTCGCCCCGCCGTCGGTGTAGCTGGCGCCGACGACGCCGTAGATGTTGGCATTGGGGTCGTGTCCGCCGTCGCCCGGCGGCGGGGTGAGGGTGCCCTCACAGCCCATCTCACTGGTCAGCTCGTGGGCGTGGGAGTCGTGGCCGAGGCTGTAGGCGACCTTGACCTTGGAGCAGTCGACCGTCTCCTCGGGGTCGGTGACCTTCACCTTGAAGGGGATGGGCCGGCCCATGGGCAGCAGGGTGCCGTTGCCGGGAGTCTCGATCGTCACCTTGGGCTCGGTGTTGCCGACCACGATCCGGACGCTGGCGTGGCCGGTGTTGCCCTCGGGGTCCTCGGCGGTGAAGGTCGCGGAGTAGGTGCCGGCCTTCTTGTACTTGTGGGTGGGGGTGAGCCCCTCGCCGGTGGTGCCGTCGCCGAAGTCCCAGCCGTAGGTGAGGTCCGGGGAGTCGGCGTCCTTGGCGGAACCGGTGAAGGCGACCTTCAGACCGGCGGCGCCGGACGTCTTGTCGGCGCTCACCTCGGCGATCGGGGAGAAGCCGTCCGCGGCGTTCTCGATCCGGTAGAGCGCGGAGTCCTTGTCGCCCTGGAACCAGGACAGCCCGTAGTCGAGGACGTAGAGCGCGCCGTCGGGGCCGAACTCCATGTCCATGATCTGGGTGCCGGTCCACGGGAAGTCGTTGATCTTCGCGACCGAGCCGTCCTCGGTCTGCTCGATCCGCTTGATCCAGCGGCGGCCGAACTCGCCGGCGAAGAAGTCGCCGTCGTACTCCTCGGGGAACTTCACCTTGGAGTCGAGGTCGGGGTCGTAGCGGTAGACCGGTCCGCCCATCGGGGACTCGGAGCCGCTGCCGAACTCGGGTACGGAGTCGTCGTCGTACGGGATCCAGGCAGCCTGCGCGGGCGGCAGGTCGACGAGGCCGGTGTTGTGCGGCGAGGTGTTCTTCGGGGCCGCGCAGTCGAAGGTCTCGCCGGAGGTGCCGGTGGCGAAGTCGTAGTCGACGTACGGGTCGTTGTCGCCGGTGCAGAACGGCCAGCCGAAGTTGGCGGCCTTGGTGACCTTGGCGAACTCGACCTGTCCCGCCGGGCCCCGCTTCGGGTCGGCGGCGCCGGCGTCGGGGCCGTAGTCACCGACGTAGACGGTGCCGGTCTTCTTGTCGACGCTGATGCGGAACGGGTTGCGGAAGCCCATCGCGTAGATCTCGGGCCGGGTCTTCTCGGTGCCCGGCGCGAAGAGGTTGCCCTCGGGGATGGTGTAGGAGCCGTCCTCGGCGACCTTGATGCGCAGGATCTTGCCGCGCAGGTCGTTGGTGTTGCCGGCGCTGCGGCGGGCGTCGAAGGCCGGGTTGCGGTCCGGGCGTTCGTCGATCGGCGTGTAGCCGTCGGAGGCGAACGGGTTGGTGTCGTCGCCGGTGGAGAGGTACAGGTTGCCGGCGGCGTCGAAGGCGATGTCGCCGCCGACGTGGCAGCAGGTGCCGCGGGAGGCCGCGACGTCCAGGACCTTCTTCTCGCTGGCCATGTCCAGCGTGCCGTTGGCGTTCAGGACGAAGCGGGAGAGGCGGTTGACGCCGTCGAACTTCTTGAAGTCCTCGGCGGTGCCGGTCTCGGGGGCGTCGCCCGCGGGGGTGTCGAGCGGCGGGGCGTAGTAGAGGTAGATCGCCCGGTTGTTCTTGAAGTCCGGGTCGATGCCGACGCCCTGCAGGCCCTCCTCGTCGTGGTTGTAGACGGGGATCTTGCCGGCGACCTTGGTGACGCCGCCCTGGTCGGTGAGGCGGAGCGTGCCGTCGCGGGCGGTGTGCAGGACGCTGCGGTCCGGGAGGACGGCGAGCGACATCGGCTCGCCCATCTCGGGCTCGCCCTTGGCGAGCGGTACCTGCTGGAACTGCCCCTCTGCGGCCGCCGGCGCGTCGTCGTGCTCCGGGTGGGCGCCGGCGACCGTCGCCGGGGTGGCCACCGCGAGGGCGAGGCCGGTGATCAGGGCGAGGGTGGTGCGAAGTCGGGGCCGCCTCGTGGTGTCGGTGCCTTTGAGTCTGCTTCTGTGCACGAAGTCCCTCCGGGAACGGAATGGGCCGTACGGAACGGGTGCGAAGAGATGCGGTGCGGGCGCCGGGGTGCGCCGTCACCCCGGAGGCGTGTGTGTCCTGAACACTTCAGGGACGGTAGCTGTGTTCGTCCTGTGCGAACACCCCTTGGACCACGGGTAGTTGAACTTTTACCCGGCACAGGACAAAGCAGGGTCCGGGCAGGCCGGGCCGGGGGCCGGCAGTGCACCAGTCCCCGTCCCGGCCACGCCGGACGTGTGGGTCAGCTGTTGAACGCGGCGTCGAAGGACGCGCTGGGCGGCTCGAAGTCGAAGGCCCTGAGCCGGGTGAGGGCCTCGGGGGCGCCCTGGAGCCGGTCCATGCCGGCGTCCTCCCACTCGACGGAGACGGGCCCCTGGTAGTCGATGGAGCGCAGCATCCGGAAGACGTCCTCCCAGGGGACGTCGCCGTGTCCGGCGGACACGAAGTCCCAGCCGCGCCGCGGGTCGCCCCACGGCAGGTGGGAGCCGAGGCGGCCGTTGCGGCCGTCGAGGCGCCTGCGGGCCTCCTTGCAGTCGACGTGGTAGATCCGGTCCCGGAAGTCCCACAGGAAGCCGACCGGGTCGAGGTCCTGCCACACGAAGTGCGAGGGGTCGAAGTTGAGCCCGAACGCGGGCCGGTGGTCCACCGCCTCCAGGGCCCGCTGCGTGGTCCAGTAGTCGTACGCGATCTCGCTGGGGTGGACCTCGTGCGCGAACCGCACGCCCTCGGCGTCGAAGACGTCCAGGATCGGGTTCCAGCGGTCCGCGAAGTCCTGGTAGCCGCGTTCGATCATCGACTCGGGCGCCGGCGGGAACATGGCGACCAGATGCCAGATGGCGGACCCGGTGAAGCCGATGACGGTGTCGACGCCGAAGCGGGCGGCGGCGCGCGCGGTGTCCTTGATCTCCGCGGCGGCACGCTGCCGTACTCCCTCCGCGTCGCCGTCGCCCCAGATCCGGGCGGGCAGGATGGCCTGGTGGCGTTCGTCGATGATGGCGTCGCAGACGGCCTGCCCGACGAGGTGGTTGGAGATCGCCCAGCACTTCAGGCCGTACTTGTCGAGCAACTGGTGCCGGGAGTCCACGTAGGACGGGTCCGCGAGGGCCTTGTCGACCTCGAAGTGGTCGCCCCAGCAGGCGAGTTCGAGGCCGTCGTAGCCGAAGTCGCGGGCGAGCCGGCAGACCTCCTCCAGGGGCAGGTCGGCCCACTGCCCGGTGAACAGCGTGAAGTTGCGCGGCACTTCTGGCCTCCTCAGACGGCCGTCGGCGTGATGGCGACGGGGGTGTACACGGAGTTCTTCTCGGCGCTCTCCTCCACGGCCGCGAGCACGCGCTGCACCTGCAGCCCGTCGGCGAAGGAGGGGTCGGGGCGGCGGCCCTCGGCGACCGCGTGGACGAGGTCGCGTGCCTGGTGGACGAAGGTGTGCTCGTAGCCGAGGCCGTGGCCCGGCGGCCACCAGGCGTTGAGGTAGGGGTGCTCGGGCTCGGTGACCAGGATGCGGCGGAAACCGGCGTGCTCCCCCGGCTCGGTGGCGTCGTGGTAGGTCAGCTCGTTGAGCCGCTCCAGGTCGAAGGCGAGCGAGCCGCGCTCCCCGTTGAGCTCGATGCGCAGGGCGTTCTTGCGGCCGGTGGCGTACCGGGTGGCTTCGAAGGAGGCGAGGGCGCCGGAGGCGAAGCGGCCGGTGAACACGGCGGCGTCGTCCACGGTGACCTCTCCCGTGCCGGCCGCCGACGCGGCGGACAGGCCCCGCGCCGCACCGCCGGGCAGGGGCCGCTCCCGCACGAAGGTCTCGGTGAGGGCGGAGACACCGGCCAGCCGCTCGCCGGTCAGGTACTGGGCGAGGTCGACGATGTGCGCGCCCAGGTCGCCGAGCGAGCCGGAGCCGGCCTGTTCCTTGCGCAGTCGCCAGGTCAGCGGGGCCTGCGGGTCCGCCAGCCAGTCCTGGAGGTACGTCACCCGCACGTGCCGCAGCCGGCCGACGCGGCCCTCGGCGACCATGCGCCGGGCCAGCGCGGTGGCGGGCACCCGCCGGTAGTTGAAGCCCACCATGGCCAGCTGGCCGCGCGCGCCCGCCTCCTCGGCGGCCCGGGTCATCGCCTCCGCCTCGGCGACGGTGTTGGCCAGCGGCTTCTCGCACAGGACGTGCTTGCCGGCGGCGAGCGCGGCCAGCGCGATCTCGGCGTGGCTGTCGCCGGGGGTGCAGATGTCGACGAGGTCGATGTCGTCCCGTTCCACCAGGGTCCGCCAGTCGGTCTCGGTGCTCGCCCAGCCGTGCCGGTCGGCCGCCGTGCGGACGGCGTCGGCGTCCCGGCCGCAGATGGCGGTCATAACCGGGTTCAGCGGCAGGTCGAAGACCCGGCCCGCGGTGCGCCAGCCCTGGGAGTGGGCGGCGCCCATGAAGGCGTAGCCGACCATGCCGACGCGCAGCGGCGGTCTGGACGCGGACGCCCCCGTGGCCGTGCTCCCGGTACCGGTGGCTTCCGGCTCCGCCCCTGCCCCCTCGGGCTGCTGCGGCTGTCCCATGCGGATGTCCTCCTCGTCGTGGTGGCGCGGTGGGGGGTGGGCCCCGCCCCGGCCGGCTGGTCAGGCCGGGGCCGGGGCGGTGGGCCTCACTTGAAGCCGGTGGACATGTACTGGTCCACGTTCTCCTTGTCGACGACGGCCGAGTAGCAGGTGACCGTCGAGGGGATCTCGAACTCGGCGAGTCCGCCGATCCCCTTGCCCTGCCCGAGGGCGCGGGCCAGGTCGATCGCGGAGGCGGCCATGGTCGGCGGGTACAGCACGGTCGCCTTCAGGACGCCGCTGTCCGCCTTGATGGCCTGGAAGGCGGAGAGCGCCCCGGCGCCGCCGACCATCAGGAAGTCGTCGCGGCCCGCCTGCTCGATGGCGCGCAGCGCGCCCACGCCCTGGTCGTCGTCGTGGTTCCACAGCGCGTCGAACTGCGACTGGGCCTGGAGCAGCTGGGCCATCTTGGCCTGGCCGGACTCGACGGTGAACTCAGCGGCCTGGCGGGCCACCTTCTTGATGTTCGGGTAGTTCTTCAGGCCGTCGTCGAAGCCCTTGGTGCGCTGCTGGGTCAGCTCCAGGTTGTCCAGTCCGGCCAGCTCGATGACCTTGGCGTCCGGCTTGTCCTTGAGCTTCTCGCCGATGTAGTGGGCGGCGTTGAGGCCCATGCCGTAGTTGTCGCCGCCGATCCAGCAGCGGTAGGCCTGGGGGCTGTTGAAGATGCGGTCGAGGTTGACGACGGGGATGCCGGCGCGCATCGCCTTCAGTCCGACCTGGGTGAGTGCCTTGCCGTCGGCGGGCAGCACCACGAGGACGTCGACCTTCTTGTTGATCAGGGTCTCGATCTGGCCGATCTGGGCGGCCGTGTCGTTGGAGCCCTCGGTGATCTCCAGGGTGACGTCCGAGTACTTCTCGGCGCGCTTCTTGGCCTGGTCGTTGATGGCGTTGAGCCAGCCGTGGTCGGCCTGGGGGCCGGCGTAGCCGATGGTGACGGGCTTGCCCGGCTTGTCGGCGGCGGCCGGCTGGTCGTTGGCGGCCGGCTTGTCGTCGTCGCTCTCGTTGCTCGTGCAGCCGGTGAGGAAGGCACCGGCGGAGACGGCGGCGGCTCCGAAGAGCAGTCCTCTGCGACTCGCGTTGAGTTGCTGCATGGTGGCGAACCCTTTCCTCAGGTCGTGCTCGCGGTACGGCGCTGGACCAGGACGGCGGCGACGATGATCGCTCCCTTGGCGATCTGCTGGACTGCGGTCTCGAGGTTGTTCAGGGCGAAGATGTTCGTGATCGTGGTGAAGATGAGGACGCCGAGCACGGAGCCGACGATGGTGCCGCGGCCTCCGGTGAGGAGCGTGCCGCCGATGATGGCGGCGGCGATGGCGTCGAGTTCGTAGAGGTTGCCGTTGGTGTTCTGGCCGGAGCCGGCCAGGACGATCAGCAGGAAGGCGGCGATGCCGCAGCACAGCCCGGACAGCAGGTAGAGGTAGAGCCGCTGGCGGCGGACGTCGATGCCGGCGAGCCGGGCGGCCTCCGCGTTGCCGCCGACGGCGACGGTGCGGCGTCCGAAGGTGGTCCGGTTGAGCAGCAGCCAGCCGATGACGGTGACGGCAGCGAACACCAGGACCAGCGGCGGGATGCCGAGCACGTAGGAGTCGCGTTCGCCGAGGTCCAGGACGCTGGGGACGGTCACGACCTGGGTGCGCCCGTCGGTGATCTGGAGGGCGAGGCCGCGGGCCGAGGCCAGCATGGCGAGGGTGGCGATGAAGGGCACCATCTGGCCGAACGCGATGAGCACGCCGTTGACCAGTCCGCAGCCCACGCCGACGACGACCGCGGTGAACAGGATGCCGGCGAAGCCGTACTCCTGGGTGGCGACGGTGGTCGCCCACACCGAGGAGAGGGCGACGATGGCGCCGACGGACAGGTCGATGCCGCCGGAGACGATCACGAAGGTCATGCCGACGGTGACGACGCCGATCACGGAGGCCTGGGTGAGCACCAGTTGCAGGTTGCGGGTGTCGAGGAACGCGTCGGGCTGGGTGATGCCGCCGATGAGGACCAGGACGGCGAGCACGCCGAGCAGGGAGAGCGTGCGCAGGTCGGCGCGGGCCGTCAGGCTCCGCCAGGCGGGCGGACCGTCCACCGGTGCCGCCTTGCCGGTGCCGCCCCGTGGCGGGGACACGTGCTGCGTCATGACGCCGGGCTTCCTTCCATCACGAGGTCGAGTACGCGGTGTTCGTCGAGTTCGCGGGCGGGGGCCTCGTGCACGACGTGGCCCTCGCGCAGTACCAGCACGCGGTCGGCGAGGCCGAGCACCTCGGGCACCTCGCTGGAGACCAGCAGGACGGCGAGGCCCTCGTCGGCGAGGCGGCGGATGACCGCGTAGAGCTCGGCGCGGGCGCCGACGTCGACGCCGCGGGTGGGTTCGTCCAGGAGCAGGACCCGGCAGCCGCGCAGCAGCCAGCGGGCGAGGACGGCCTTCTGCTGGTTGCCGCCGGACAGGGTGCGCACGGGCACGGACGGGTTGTCGGGCCTGAGCGACAGTTCGCGGGTGGCCGCGCGAGCCGCCCCCAGTTCGGCGCCGCGGTCGATCCAGCCTGCGCGCGCGAAGCGGGACATGGCGGAGACCGACACGTTACGGGTGACGGACTCCAGCATCAGCAGGCCCTGCGCCTTGCGTTCCTCGGGGGCGAGCCCGAGTCCGGCGCGGACGGCGGCGCGTACGCTGCCGGGACGCAGGGGACGGCCGTCCACGAGGACCTGTCCGGCGCTCGGCCTGCGCGCCCCGTAGACGGTCTCCAGGATCTCGGAGCGGCCGGAGCCGACCAGTCCGGCCAGGCCGACGATCTCGCCGGGCCGCAGGTCCAGGTCGAGCGGGGCGAACTCGCCGTCGCGGGCGAGGCCGCGCACGCTCAGTATCGGTTCCGCAACCGGGGGCGCGGTCGGCCGGTCGGGGAAGACGTACTCGACGTTGCGTCCCGTCATCAGCGCCACCACGTCGCGGGTGGGGGTCGACTTGGCGGGCAGCCCGCCGGCGACGGCCCGGCCGTCCTTCAGGACGGTGACCCGGTCGCCGATGCGGCGGATCTCCTCGAGACGGTGCGAGATGTAGACGACGGCGACGCCGTCGGCGGTGAGGTCGGCGACGATGCGGAAGAGGTTGTCGACCTCGTCCGGGTCGAGGGCGGCGGACGGCTCGTCCATCACGATGAGCCGGACGTCGTGGGAGAGCGCCCGGGCCATGGACACGATCTGCTGCTGTGCCGCCGACAGTTCGCCGACCAGCCGCCCGGGATCGACCTCCGGGTGCCCGAGCCGCTGGAGCAGCCGGGCGGTCGACGCCCTGGCCGCGCGTCCGCGCACCACGAATCCGGCGGCGGTCGGCTCGTGGCCGAGGTGGACGTTCTCGGCGACCGACAGATGTTCCACCAGGTCGAGTTCCTGGTAGATGGTGGCGATGCCGAGGCGCATGGCCGCGATCGGGGAGCGCAGGGTGACGTCCTCGCCGCGCCAGCGGATGGTGCCGGTGTCGGGCTGGTGGGCGCCGGCGAGGACCTTGATGAGGGTGGACTTGCCGGCCCCGTTCTGGCCGAGCAGGCAGTGCACCTCGCCGGCCTGGACGTCGAGGTCGACGCCGTCGAGGGCCCGGACTCCGGGGAACGACTTGGTGATGCCGGACATGCTGAGCAGCGGTGGTTCTGGTGCCATGTGAGGTCCCCTCGGCGGGCGTACGGGCCGGTGTCAGGGCAGAGCAGGGCAGGACAGGGGCGGATCTGGGCAGGGCGGGGCCGAGCGCTGTGCTGGTGGAGTCCGGAGGACAGGTGGTGCCTGCGCGGTGGTGCCTACGCGGGTGGTGCCTACGCGGGTGGTGCCTACGCGGGTGAGAACAGGTGGTCGCTGATCAGCCGGGCCGCGCCGATGACGCCGGCGGTGGGGCCCAGCTCCCCGAGGACGATGGGCAGGTTGCCGGTCGCCAGCGGCAGTGACTGGCGGTAGACCTGTGTGCGGATCGCGGCGAGCAGGTTGTGGCCGAGGCCGGTCACCCCGCCGCCGATCACGACCAGGCCCGGGTTGAAGAAGCTGACCAGGCCGGCGATGACCTGGCCGGTGCTGCGGCCGCCCTCCCGGATCAGGTCGAGGGCGGTGGCGTCGCCCGCGGCGGCCGCGGCGGCGACGTCGGCGGCGCTGAGGGCTCCGCTCGCCTCCAGCCGGCCGGCGAGCTCGGCGGACCGGCCCTGCTGGGCGGCCTCCGTGGCGTCGCGGGCCAGTGCCGCACCGCTGAAGTGGGCTTCCAGGCAACCCCGGTTGCCGCAGGCGCACTGGCGTCCGTCGGGCACGGCCTGGATGTGCCCGATGTCGCCCGCGCTGCCCGTCGTGCCGCGGTAGACGTCACCGCCGACGACGATGCCGCAGCCGATGCCGGTGCCGATCTTGACGACGAGGAAGTCCTGCTGGGTGCGGGCGACGCCCGCGTGCTGCTCCCCCAGTGCCATCAGGTTCACGTCGTTGTCGACCATGACCGGGCAGCCGAGTTCCTGGCTGAGCGCCTCCCGCACGGGGAAGCCGTCCCAGCCCGGCATGATCGGCGGCGCGACCGGCACGCCCTCGGGGAAGCGGACCGGCCCCGGGACGCCGATGCCGGCGCCGTCGAAGCCCTCCGCGAGCCCCGAGGCCCGCAGCTTGGCCGCCATGGACAGCACCTGCTCGAAGACCGCGACCGGACCCTCGCGCACGTCCATGGGCTGGTTGATGTGTCCGAGGATCTCCAGCTCGGCATTGGTGACCGCGAGGTCGATCGAGGTCGCGCCGATGTCGACGCCGAGGAAGCGGAGTCCGGGATTGAGGCGGACGTTGTGGGAACGGCGGCCGCCGCGCGAGGCGGCGAGCCCGTCGGCCACCACGAGCCCGGTCTCCAGCAGCCGGTCCACCTCTACCGCCAGCTTGGACCGGGACAGGTCGACCTGGTCGCCGAGCTGGGCGCGGGAGTTGGGGCCGCCGTCACGCAACAGCTGCAGCAGCCGGGCCTGATGGGCGTTCGCAGGTCGTGCCGTCATGCGTCTCACGAGCCCCTCCCCGCCTCAATCGGCTTGAGTGTACCGGCTTTTCCGGCCACATCCGTGGCTTGCTTTCGGAGGGAACGTAGCAGTGGGCGACCGGTGTGGGAAGAAGTCGCGCATGAATTGCTGCCAACTTTCTCCACTGAGAGGACAAAGGCAGGCGACGAGGTCACGGCCCAGGAGCACGAGGAGGCCGCCCGGCGGGTGCGCCGGGCGGCCTGGAGACGCTGGTGTCTCAGGAGGTGCGGTGCTCGTGGTAGGAGCGCCGCGTGTGTTCCGTGTGTTCGCGCATCAGCCGGGTCGCCCGTTGTTCGTCGCGGTCGCCGATGGCGGCGATCAGCTCGCGGTGCTCGATCCAGGACTGCATGCCGCGCTGCCGGGCGACCGGTGTGTGGTACCAGCGGACCCGACGGTCGACCTGGGCGGCGAACTCGGCGAGGACGGCGTTGCGGGCCAGCTCCATGACGGTGGCGTGGAAGCGGGCGTTGAGGACCACGGTGGCGTCCACGTCGTCGGCGGCGACGGCCCGCTCCCCCTCCGCGCACAACTCCTCCAGCGCGGCCACGCCCGCGGTGCCCGCGTTGGCGGCGGCGAGCCGGGCGGCCTCGGCCTCCAGCAGCGTACGGACCGTCAGCAGCTGGTCGGCCTCCTCCTCGGTCGGTTCGTGCACGAAGGCGCCCTGTGCGGGGCGCAGGTCGACCCAGCCCTCGGTGTTGAGCCGCTGGAGCGCCTCCCGCACGGGCTGCCGGGAGACCCCGAGATGGCCGGCGAGTTCGCTCTCGACGAGATGCTGGCCGGGCCGGAGGGCGCGGGTGGTGATGAGTTCGAGCAGCGCCTCGTAGACACGGTCGCGCAGCGGGCCGGGCCGTTCGAGCTTGGGCACCGCGCCCTGCGGCAGTCCTGCGGACAACATCGGTCCCCCTCGACGGACGGCACGAGCAGTAGGCCAAGTATCGATTGTCTTTCGTCTACAGTCTACGGCGCACGGGGTCCGGGGCCGGGAGTGCAGGCCGCGTCACACCGCACTCGCGGGGCACCCGGCGCCGCCTCACGGGCAGCGGACGACCTGCCCGGCGTAGGAGAGGTTGCCGCCGAAGCCGAAGAGCAGCACGGGGTCGCCGGTCGTGATGTCGCCGCGTTCGACGAGCTTGGAGAAGGCGAGCGGGATGCTGGCCGCCGAGGTGTTGCCGGACTCCACGACGTCGCGGGCGACGACCGCGTTGACGGCGCCGATCTTCGCGGCGAGAGGTTCGATGATGCGCAGGTTGGCCTGGTGCAGGACGACGGCGGCGAGGTCGGCGGGCTCGAGTCCGGCGCGTTCGCAGGCCCGGCGCGCGATGGCCGGCAGCTTCGTGGTCGCCCAGCGGTAGACGCTCTGCCCCTCCTGCGCGAACCTCGGGGGCGTGCCCTCGATGCGGACCGCGTTGCCCATCTCGGGCACCGACCCCCACAGCACCGGGCCGATCCCCGCGTCCTCGCCGGGCGCGCAGGCCTCCACGACGGCGGCGCCCGCCCCGTCGCCGACGAGGACGCAGGTGGTGCGGTCGGTCCAGTCGGTCACCTCGGACATCTTGTCCGCGCCGATGACGAGGGCGCGCTCCGCCGAGCCGGCCCGGACGGCGTGGTCGGCGGTGGCCAGGGCGTGGGTGAAGCCGGCGCAGACGACGTTGAGGTCCAGCACGGCGGGTCCGGGGATGCCGAGGCGGGCCGCGACCCGGGCCGCCATGTTCGGGGAGCGGTCGACGGCGGTGGAGGTGGCGACGAGCACCAGGTCGACGTCCGCGGGCGTGAGTCCGGCCGCGGCGAGCGCCTTGGCGGCGGCGTGGCCGGCCAGCTCGTCGACGGGCTCGTCGGGTCCGGCGATGCGGCGGGTACGGATGCCCACCCGGCTCCTGATCCACTCGTCGCTGGTGTCGACCATGCCCGCCAGGTCCTCGTTGGTGAGGACACCGGCGGGCTGGTAGTGGCCGACGGCGGTGATGCGGGAGCCCTGCATGGGTGGAATCCTCGTTGCCTCGGGGACGGGATCCACCAGTGTGATCAGTGACCGGTGAGTACGACGGCAGGCGAAGCGACAGGAAACGGGCGCCCTCCTTGTCGGCTTCGGTCAGCATCCGAGGCGCCTTTTCCCCTCATCCGGTGAACGGCCGGGGCATCCGGCGAACGCCCCCCTCATCCGGTGAACGGCCGGGTCATCCGGCGAACGCCCCCCTCATCCGGTGAACGGCCGGGTCATCCGGTGAACAGCTGGGCCGCCTTCCGGACGAGTTCGTACAGACCGTAGGCGAGGGGGGCGCCCACCCAGAGCCAGGTGAAGGCGATCAGCGGACGCCGGTCGGGCAGGTCAGGCGGACTCTGGCTGCTGTCGGGGGACATCGGCGGCCTCCTTCGGTACCGGCGCGGGCAGGTGGTGGCGGGCGTGGACCGGCCGGATGAGTTCGTTGGCGGCGAAGCCGACGGCCAGCAGCCCGATCATGATGACGAACGACAGTCCGTACAGGGACGGGCCGTGCCGTCCGGCCTCCTCCTGCCGGTCCGCGATCCAGTTGACGATCAGCGGTCCGAGGACGCCGGCCGTCGACCAGGCGGTGAGCAGCCGTCCGTGGATGGCGCCGACCTGGTAGGTGCCGAAGAGGTCCTTGAGGTAGGCGGGTGCCGTGGCGAAGCCGCCGCCGTAGAAGGAGAGGACGACGAGGGCGCACAGGACGAACAGGGGCTTGGAGGCGTCGCCGAACAGGGCGATCAGCGTGTACATCAGCGCGCCGACGCCCAGGTAGACGCGGTAGATGTTCTTGCGTCCGATCAGGTCGGAGGCCGTGGACCAGCCGAGCCGTCCCGCCATGTTGGCCGCCGACAGCAGCGCCACGAACCCGGCCGCGGCCGTGGCCGACACGGGGGTGGAGGTGTCGGCGAAGAAGTCCCGGATCATCGGGGCGGCCTTCTCCAGGATGCCGATGCCGGCGGTGACGTTCATGCAGAGCGCGACCCACAGCAGCCAGAACTGCGGGGTGCGCACCGCCTGGCGGGCCGACACCCGCACGCCCCCGGCCTCGCCCGGGCCGCCGCCCGCGTGTTCCGCGGGGCGCGGCACCCGCACCAGCAGCACGCCGAGCAGCATGAAGACGGCGTACGTCAGCCCGTGCACGAGGAAGGCCAGCGCGATGCCCTCGTTGTCGGCTCCGAAGGACTCCAGCATCTGGGCCGACCAGGGCGAGGCGATCAGCGCGCCGCCGCCGAAGCCCATGATGGCGATGCCGGTGGCCATGCCGGGCCGGTCCGGGAACCACTTGATCAGCGTGGAGACCGGGGAGATGTAGCCGATGCCGAGGCCGATCCCGCCGACGAAGCCGTAGCCGAGGACTATCAGCCAGTACTGCTCCACGGCGGCGCCGAGCGCGGAGAGCAGGAAGCCGGAGGAGAAGCAGACCAGGGCGACGGTCATCGCCCAGCGCGGCCCGTGCCGTTCGACCAGGGTGCCGCCGAACGCGGCGGACAGGCCGAGCATGACGATGCCGAGCTGGAAGGGCAGGGCGCTCTGGGTGCCGCTGAGGCCGAGCGCGGACTCCAGCGGCGGTTTGAACACGGACCAGGCGTAGGCCTGGCCGATGGAGAGGTGGACCGAGAGGGCGGCCGGGGGAACGAGCCAGCGGCTCCAGCCGGGGGGTGCCATGGGGGGACTCATGAGTCCCCAACCGTAGGGAGTGGGGAGGCGCTTGAGAAGACAGTTGAGGGAGGAACGAAAATCCGTTTCCACTCCGCCCCGGCTCCGTGTGCGCCGGGGCCCGGCTCCGTGTGCATCAAGGCGTGCCGGGAGCCTTGCTGGGCCAACCTCCATACTGTAGACAATATTTCGTCGACATAGGGCCGAACCGATGTGTCATGGCCCGCGGTTCCTCGGTATCCCTCGACCGAACGGAGCTAGCCCGTCATGAAAGTCGCAGTCGCCAGATGCGGCCCGCGGGCGATGAGATGGACGTCGGCGCCCGCACGGTGGAGCGCGGCGCCGACGTAGGCGCCGATGGCCCCGGCACCGAGGGCTGCGGCGTGGGCTGCCATCCGACCCTGCACGTGCAGGACAATGAGATCGTCAAGGTCACCTCGCCGCACGACAACCCGGTGACCCACGGCAACCTGTGCATCAAGGGCCGCTTCGGCTACCAGCACGTACAGAACCGGAACTGACCGGTACGAGGGGCACGGACATGGGACGAGTCACGGAACGACGCAAGGTGATCCGCGTGCGGGACGGAGCGGTCTCCACCCGCCCGGACACGCTCGTGGCGGAGGAACCGCTGGAGATCCGGCTGAACGGCAAGCCACTGGCGATCACCATGCGCACGCCCGGCGACGACTTCGCGCTGGCGGCCGGATTCCTGGTCAGCGAGGGCGTGCTCGCCGAGCAGGACGACCTGCAGAACATCGTGTACTGCGCGGGCGCCACCGCCGACGGCTCCAACACCTACAACGTGGTCGACGTGAAGACCGGTCCCGGCGTGCGGGTCCCGGACATCACGCTGGAGCGCAACGTCTACACGACCTCGTCCTGCGGCCTGTGCGGCAAGGCCAGCCTGGACGCGGTGCGCACCACGGCCCGCTGGCCGATCGCCGACACTCCCCCGGTGCGGGTCACCCCGGAACTGCTGGCGAGCCTGCCCGACCGGCTTCGCGCCGCCCAGCGGGTCTTCGACCGCACCGGCGGCCTGCACGCGGCGGCCCTGTTCACCGAGGACGGCGAGCTGGCCGACGTACGGGAGGACGTGGGCCGGCACAACGCGGTCGACAAGCTGGTCGGCCGTGCCCTGCAGAACGGGGACCTGCCGCTGTCCCGGTCCGTGCTGCTGGTGTCGGGCCGGGCCTCCTTCGAGCTGGCGCAGAAGGCGGTGATGGCGGGCATCCCGGTGCTCGCGGCGGTGTCGGCGCCGTCCTCGCTTGCGGTGGATCTGGCCGCCGAGACGGGGCTGACGCTGGTGGGCTTCCTGCGCGGCACCTCCATGAACGTGTACGCGGGTGAGGACCGCGTCGCCCTGCGGGCCGCGGCCGCCCAGGGCTGACCCACCTCTCCCCCGGCACGGCGGCGGGGCCCCGGACGGCGGGGAGCGCCCCCTGCGCCGCAGGGCCCCGCCTCATCCGGCCGGCTCGTCAGGCCTCCTCCCCCGGCGTCCGTCAGCCGGCGGCATCCGTACCGGCGACCCGCCGGACCATGTCCAGCAGCAGCGTCCGCTCCTCGGCCGTCAGCGGCGCGAGCAGTTCGTCGTTGGCCGCGCGGGCGGCCTTCTCGCACCGCGCGAGCACCCGGCCGCCCTCCTCGGTGAGGGACACCGCGTTCTTGCGGCGGTCGGCCGGGTCCGGGGCGCGCACGACGAGATCCGCCGCCTGGAGGTCGTTGAGGACGCCGACCAGGTCCTTCGGGTCGAGTCCGATGCCGCGCCCGAGGTCGGCCTGGGCGACGGGGGCGAGATCGCGGACGGCGGAGAGCACCACGTGGTGCCACATCTTCAGCCCTTCCGCGGCCAGCGCCTCGGCCACCAGGGCGCGGCCACGGGCGGCGGCCCGGCCCAGCAGCCAGCTCGGCAGGGAACGGATCTCGGGAAGCGGTGCGTCGGCCATGGGGCCAGCCTACCCAGAAATCGTTGGACTTCCCCACGACCTACCCCTATCGTTGGGATTACCAACGAACCCGAGACGACTTCTGGAGGTGCGGCGATGCGCCGTGTCCGGTACGCGTCCACCGGAGGCCCCCTGTTCCTGGAGGAGGTGCCCGTCCCCGAGCCGGGCCCGGGTGAGCTGCTGGTGCGCTGCGAGGCGGTCGGCGTCACCCTGCCCGTGGTCCGCAAGGTCACCGAGGCCCCCGATCCGGTCCCGCTCGGCGGCGAGGTCGCCGGGGAGGTGGTGGCCACCGGCGCCGGCGTGACCGGCTTCCGGGCGGGCGACCGGGTGACGGGGCTCTGCTTCGGCCACGGCTACGCCGACTTCGCCGTCCTGCGCCGGGAGATGGCCACACCGGTCCCCGACGGCGCCGGCGCCGTCGACGCGGTCGCGCTGGTCCGCAGCGGCCTGGTGGCGCTCGGTGCCCTGTCCGCCGCGTGCCCCCGGCCCGGCGAGTCGGCGCTCGTGACGGCGGCCGCGAGCGGCGTCGGCCAGCTTGCCGTGCGGCTCGCGCGGACCCGCGGCGCGGCGCGCGTGGTGGGCGCCGTCTCCGACCCCGCCAAGGCGGACTTCGTGCGCTCCCTCGGCGCCGACGAGGTCCTGGTCTACGGCGACGACGACTGGGGCGAGCCCGTCGACTACGTCCTCGACGGGGTGGGCGGCGACCTGCTGACCCCGGCCGTCGCCGCCCTCGCCCCGGGCGGCCGGCTGGTGGCGTACAGCTCGGGCGGCGGCACCGTCCGGGCGTACGACCTGCTGGTGGGCGCCAGGACGGTGACGGGGTTCCAGATGGCGCGGATCGCCCGCGAGCGGCCGGAGCTGTACGAGCGGTGGCGCCGGGAGCTGTGGCGGCTGTACGCGGAGGGGGTGCTGCGGCCCGCCGTGCACGGGAGGTTTCCGCTGGAGGACGCGGCGAAGGCCCACGAGGCGATCGCGTCCCGCGGCAACCTGGGGAAGGTCGTCCTCGTGCCATGAGCGCCGCCGCCCGACCCTGCGAACCCGGCTCAGCGCGAGCGTGTCCCCGAACCGACGGCCGTCCGCGCCCCCGTGGCCGGCTCGTCCGCGGCGACGGCCTCGGGGTCGTGCGACCGGCGCTTGGCGATGACGGCGCACACCATCAGCTGCATCTGGTGGAAGAGCATCAGCGGCAGCACGGCCAGCGAGGCGTGCGCGCCGAACAGGACGCTCGCCATGGGCAGGCCGGAGGCCAGGGACTTCTTGGAACCGGCGAACTGGATCGCGATCCGGTCGGCCCGGCCGAAGCCCAGCGCACGCGCCCCGAACCAGGTCAGCGCCAGCATCACCGCGAGCAGCACCGCCTCCACGGCCAGCAGGCCGCCCAGCCGGACCGGGCTCACCTGGTGCCAGATGCCCTGCACCATGCCCTCGCTGAACGCGGTGTAGACGACCAGGAGGATCGAGCCGCGGTCGACGAGCCCGAGCACCTTCTTGTGCCGCGCGACGAACCCGCCGATCCAGCGGCGCAGCACCTGCCCCGCGGCGAACGGCACCAGCAGCTGGAGCACGATCTTCACGACCGAGTCGGCGGAGAACCCGCCCCCGCTGTTGCCGAGCAGCGCCGCGGCCAGCAGCGGGGTCAGGACGATGCCCGCCAGCGAGGAGAAGGAGCCGGCGCAGATCGCCGCGGGCACGTTGCCGCGGGCCATGGAGGTGAAGGCGATCGACGACTGGATGGTGGAGGGGACCAGGGTGAGGAAGAGCAGGCCCTGGTAGAGGGGGTCGGTGAGGAAGACCGGGACGAGGCCGCGGGCCGCCAGGCCCAGCACCGGGAAGACGACGAAGGTGCAGGCCAGCACGGTGACGTGGAGCCGCCAGTGACGCAGCCCGTCCATCGCCTCACGGGTGGAGAGCCGGGCGCCGTACAGGAAGAAGAGGAAGGCGATCGCGACCGTGGATGCCCCGGAGGCGACGTCGGCGCCCGCCCCGCGGGCCGGTACGAGCGCCGCGAGGCCCACCGTCCCGAGCAGCAGCAGGATGTACGGGTCGATCGGCATCCGACTCGGCCGGCGCAGGCGTCTCACGGTGCTCCACTTGCTCGTTGCTCACTCGGTCTCTGCGTGTCACGCGGGGAACGCGGGTCCCCGCTCCATCGTGCTCCCCCGACCGGCGATCGGGAATCCGGTACACCGCTCTCACTGTCATCACGCAACGCGATGACCGGTACGGTGGGCGGCGTGTACGACCCCTCCCAGCTGCGGACCTTTCTGACCGTGGCCCAGACGCTGAGCTTCACGCAGGCCGCGCGGCGGCTCGGACTGCGCCAGTCGACGGTGAGCCAGCACGTGCGGCGGCTGGAGGACGCGACCGGCCGGCAGCTGTTCACGCGGGACACGCACTCCGTGGAGCTCACCGAGGACGGCGAGGCGATGCTCGGCTTCGCGCGCCGCATCCTGGAGGTGCACGAGCAGGCGACGGCCTTCTTCACCGGCACCCGGCTGCGCGGCCGGCTGCGCTTCGGGGCGTCCGAGGACTTCGTGCTGACCCGGCTGCCGGAGATCCTGGAGGGCTTCCGGCAGGAGCACCCGGAGGTCGACCTGGAGCTGACGGTGGAGCTGTCGGGCACGCTCCACGAGCAGCTGGCCGCCGGGGACCTCGACCTGGTGCTGGCCAAGCGGCGTCCCGAGGACCCGCGCGGCGAGCCGGTCTGGCAGGACCGGCTGGTGTGGATCGGCGGGGAGCGGCTGCGCCTCGATCCCGACCGCCCGGTACCGCTCATCGTCTACCCCCCTCCGGGCATCACCCGCGCGCTCGCGCTGGACGCGCTGCAACGGCAGGGCCGCGAGTGGCGCATCGCCTGCACCAGCGGCAGCCTCAACGGGCTGATCGCGGCGGCCCGCGCGGGCCTCGGGGTGATGGCGCACTCGCGAGGGCTCGTCCCGCCCGGTCTGGTCCGCGTGCCGGACCGGGCCGGGCTGCCCGAGCTGGGCCGCGTCGACTTCGTGCTGGTGCACGGGCGCCGCCGCCCTTCGGCGCAGGGGGCCGCGGACGCCCTGGCGGCGGCGATCCTGGCGGGCGGTGACCGGCTGCACCCGTCTCAGCGTGCGGGTCGCGCGTAGGTCGGCTGCTCGAGCGCCGCGGGAACGGCGACGCCTCCACGTGGTGGACGCCCTCCAGCCGGCCGAGCCGGCCGCTGAGGCAGTCGTACACATGGGAGGTGCTGCGGACGACGGCGGTGGCGATGGTGCGGGGACGGTCCCGCGGTCGGGGCGGCGTGGGCGATCCGGGCGGACCGCGGCGCTCCGCGGGCCGGTGCGGCGTCCGGGACGCCCGTGCCCGGGAAGGAGGCGGCGCCACCGCACCGGGGGTAGGTGGGTCGTACAGATTCCGTGGAGATTACGGCATCGAAACTTACTCAACCGTCAGGAATGTGTCCGACCCTTCCCCATGTGGGCGCATTTCCTCGCACTGACCAGCGCGAACCTGAGCACTGCTCGATTTCGCCGGCCCTCCCGTCCCCGCCCCGCGTGGGGTAGCTTTCACCGCGCTGTGCGGGGCGTCACCAGGAGCGGGGAGCGGGGTTTGCGCGAGTTCACCAACCCTCCGACGACGTCGGCACCACCGGTGGGCGGTCTGGCCGACGTGGTCTTCCAGCATGCCCAGGAGGACCCGCAGCACATCGCCCTGGGCCGCAAGGACGAGGACGGCCGGTGGCGGGACGTGACCGCGGCGGCCTTCCGCGACGAGGTGCTGGCCCTGGCCAAGGGCCTGCTCGCCCAGGGTGTCCGCTTCGGCGACCGGGTCGCCATCATGTCCCGCACCCGCTACGAGTGGACCCTCTTCGACTTCGCCCTGTGGACGATCGGTGCCCAGGTGGTGCCGGTCTACCCGACCTCGTCGGCCGAGCAGTGCCTGTGGATGCTGTACGACGCCGAGGTGACGGCGGCGGTCGTGGAGCACGAGGACCACGCGATGACGATCGCCACCGTCATCGACCGGCTGCCGCACCTGCGGGGCCTGTGGCAGCTGGACTCCGGCGCCGTGCAGGAGCTCTACGACGCGGGCGCCCACCTCGACGACGAGGTGGTGCACCGGCACCGCAGGGCGGTCACGCCCGACTCGCCCGCCACCGTCATCTACACCTCCGGCACCACCGGCCGCCCCAAGGGCTGCGTCCTGACGCACGGCAACTTCATGTACGAGGCCGACACGGTCATCGACCGCTGGGAGCCGGTGTTCCACTCCAGGAAGGGCGACGAGGCGTCGACCCTGCTCTTCCTGCCGCTCGCGCACGTCTTCGGGCGGATGGTGGAGGTCGCCGCGATCCGCGGCCGGGTCCGCTTCGGCCACCAGCCCCAGCTCAACGCCGCCGCGCTCCTGCCCGACCTGGCCGCCTTCCGGCCGACCTTCATCCTGGCCGTGCCGTACATCTTCGAGAAGGTGTTCCACGCGGCCCGGCGCAAGGCGGAGAAGGAGGGCAAGGCGGGTCCCTTCGAGAAGGCCGTCGAGGTGGCCGTCAAGTACGCGGAGGCCGTGGAGGCGAAGGCCTGGGGCATCGGTCCGGGCCCCTCGGCGGGCCTGCGCATGCAGCACCAGCTGTTCGACAAGCTCGTCTACGCCAAGGTGCGCCAGGCGATGGGCGGCCGCATCCGCAACGCCATGTCGGGCGGCTCGGCGATGGACCGGCGGCTCGGCCTGTTCTTCGCGGGCGCGGGCGTGCAGATCTACGAGGGCTACGGGCTGACCGAGTCCACGGCGGCGGCCACCGCCAACCCGCCCGAGCGCACCCGCTACGGCACCGTCGGCCGTCCCATCCCGGGCGTCACCGTGCACATCGCGGACGACGGCGAGATCTGGCTGAACGGCGGCAACGTCTTCCAGGGCTACCTCAACAACCCGAAGGCCACCGACGAGGCCCTGCACGACGGCTGGCTGGCCACCGGCGACCTGGGCTCGCTGGACGAGGACGGCTACCTCACCATCACCGGCCGCAAGAAGGAGATCCTGGTGACCTCGGGCGGCAAGAGCGTCTCGCCGGGGCTGCTGGAGGAGCGCGTCCGGGACCATCCGCTGGTCAACCAGTGCATCGTCGTCGGCAACGACCGCCCCTACGTCGCCGCCCTGATCACCCTCGACCAGGAGGCGGTCGAGCACTGGCTGACGATGCGCAACAAGCCCCGGATGTCCCCGGCAGAGCTGGTGCACGACGCCGACCTGGAGACGGAGGTGCGGCGCGCGGTCGTCGCGGCCAACACGCTCGTGTCGCAGGCCGAGTCGATCCGCACCTTCCGCATCCTCGCCCAGCCGTTCACCGAGGAGCACGGGCTGCTGACCCCGTCGCTCAAGCTCAAGCGCAAGGCCATCGAGAAGGCCTACGACACCGAGGTCGAAGCCCTGTACCGGGCATGAGTTTCGCGGTCAGGAATGCACGGCGCCCCGTGATCGTTGACGATGGGCGTACCACCTGACCACAACCGAAGGATCAAGAGCTCGTGAGCAGCAAGGTCCCCCCGATCACCCTGAACAACGGCGTCGAGATGCCCCAGCTGGGCTTCGGCGTCTGGCAGGTGCCGGACGACGAGGCCGAGACGGCCGTCGCCACCGCCCTGGAGGCCGGGTACCGCAGCATCGACACAGCGGCGATCTACGGCAACGAAGAGGGCACCGGCAAGGCCATCGCCGCCTCCGGCATCGCCCGCGAGGACCTCTTCGTCACCACCAAGCTGTGGAACAGCGAGCAGGGGTACGACTCCACGCTGCGCGCCTTCGACACCTCGCTGAGCAAGCTCGGCCTCGAGTACGTGGACCTGTACCTGATCCACTGGCCGCTGCCGTCGAAGGACCGCTACGTCGACACGTACAAGGCGTTCGAGAAGCTGTACGCCGACGGCCGGGTCAAGGCCATCGGCGTCTCCAACTTCCTGCCGGAACACCTGGAGCGGCTGATCGCCGAGACGTCGGTCGTCCCGGCCGTCAACCAGATCGAGCTGCACCCGCACCTCCAGCAGCACGCCGCCCGTGAGATCCACGCGCAGCAGGGCATCGCCACCGAGGCCTGGTCCCCGCTCGGCTCGGGCAAGGGCATCCTGGAGATCCCCGCGATCGTGGCGATCGCCCAGAAGCACAACCGCACCCCGGCCCAGGTCGTGCTGCGCTGGCATCTCCAGCTCGGCAACGTCGTGATCCCGAAGTCCGTGACGCCGTCGCGGATCAAGGAGAACATCGACGTGTTCGACTTCTCCCTGGACACCGAGGACCTCGCGGCGATCAGCGCGCTGAACGAGGACCGGCGCCTCGGCCCCGACCCGGCGGAGTTCGACGTCGCCTGATCCGCGCGCGCCCCGAAGGGCCCGGTCCGTGCGGACCGGGCCCCTCGTGCGCCGTCCGGGCGCCCGCCACCTCCGTCAGTGCGCGGGCCGCACCGCCGTGTGGACGGTGTGCGCCAGCAGTACGAAGACGTCGGGGCGCCGGTGCACGCTCGCGGCGTCGTCGGGGTCGAGCAGCCGGTCGAGGGTGGCCCGGTCGCCGGCGTCGAGGGTCTCGCCGAAGCGGTCCCGCATCCGGGACAGGGACGAGACGACGTATCCGCGGGCCTCGTCGGAGACGGGGGCGGGCAGGTCCAGCAGGAAGCTGCGGGTGCCGGTGTGCTTCAGGCCCGCCGCGGTCAGCAGCGCCGGCCAGTCCTCGGTCTCGGCCACGGAGCCGGGCAGGCTCGCGCGCATCTCGGTGAAGGAGTCCTCCTCGGCGGCGCGCAGCCGGGCCTGCAGTCCCGGGCGCCCGATGCCGATGTCCCGGGGCAGGAAGCGGGCGGGCAGCCCGCCCTCCAGGATCGCCATCGTGCCGCCGGGCGCGAGATGTCCGGCGAGGGCGGCGAGGGCGGCACGCTGGTCGCCCAGGTGGTGCAGGCTCTGGCTCGCCCACAGCAGGTCGGCGGGGTGGTCCAGCTCGCCCAGGACGTCCGGCAGTTCACCGGTGAGGGTGGTGAAGCGGTCGCCGACGCCGAGCCGGGCGGCCCGTTCGCGGGCGCGCTCCAGGAGGGGTCCGGCCCCGTCGACGGCGACGACCCGGGCCCCCGGGAAGGCGTCGGCGAACAGGCAGGAGAGGACGCCGGGCCCGCTGCCCGCGTCGGCGATCAGCCCCGGCTCGGTCACCTCCTGGGCGAGCCAGGCCATGGCCTGCCGGTACAGGGGGGCGAGCAGCTCCGCCTGCTCCTCCAGCAGCAGGGCCATGGCGGCCCAGTCGATGTCGTGGTCGTGGTCGTGGCCGGGGTGATGGCCGGGCTCGTGCTGCGGGTGGTGGTCGTGGTCGTGCGCCATGCCGGTCAGCCTTCCGTTCGCGGGGCCGTCAGGGTGCGACGACTCACCGCGCCGGGGCAAGTTCTCTTGCCGCAATCGCAAAAAGGCCGTGCGGGGGTCCGGCCCCGGGAGGCCGGACCCCGACGGTGACTACCGGTGCGCGGGTCCGGTCACGACAGCGGCGGGTAGGCGTTCTTCATCAGCTCCTGGAACTGCGCGGAGAACCACTTGCCCGAGATCGGGGCGTCCGGGAGGGCACCGGACATGTTGTTGCCGTTGCGGGCGTTGCCGGTGTACGTGGGGTCGCACATCCGGTCGAAGCCCTTGCCCTCGTCGTTCGGGATCTCCTTGCTCGCGCCGTCCGACTCGCCCGGCGGCTTCATCCACACGTAGGCGTCGATGCCCGGCTCGGGGTCGGCCTGCGGCCGTTCGCCGAGGCCGGCTCCGGACTGGTTGCACCAGTTGCCGAGGTGGATGCGGCGGTCGTAGCGGCCACCGTCGACGTACGTGTCGACGCTGGTCGTCGCGCCGGGCCCGGTGGGCCGCTGGGTGCCGCCCCAGCCGTTGCGGGAGGTGTCGATGAGCATGCCGATCTTCGAGTCGAAGCCGATCGAGACCAGCTTGTCGCGCATCGCCTGGGCGTAGGACAGCTCGTCGGTGTAGCGGTTCCAGTCGACCCACTTGGACTGGCGCACGGACGTGCCGTTCACACTGTCCGTGATCTTGAAGTTGTCCTCCTTCAGCGCGCTGTAGTTGGCGGTGTTGACGATGAAGCCGTGGACGTCGTTCACGGTCGCGCCCTCGGTGGTGGCGGCCGTCTTGAACATGTCGGCCGAGGCGCCGAAGTTGTCGTCCCAGCCGAGCCAGCCGTGGTGGCCGGCGTCGATGTAGTTGTAGACGTTGCCGATGTCGCCCAGCTTGTTCAGGGCGTAGCCGACGCCCTTCTGGTAGTTGCCGTTGGCCTTCATCACGTCGCAGTTGGGCGTGGCGGTCGGCCGGCCCGAGACGTTGGTGACGAGGTTGGGCAGCGAGTCGATCTCGACGGTGGTGACGATCCGCAGGGAGGCGTACTTCGGGTCGGCGAGGATCGCGGCGATCGGGTCGATGTACTGCGTCTTGTACTTGTCGATCTCCGTCGGGCCCAGCTCGCCGTTGGAGGCCAGGGCCGAGCAGTCACGTCCGGGCAGGTTGTAGATGACGAGCTGGATGTACAGCTCGCCGTCGCCCTTCTGCCGGAGCGCCTCGTCGAGGTGGTCGCGCAGACCCATGCCGCCGTTCGCGCCCTCGATGGCCGCGATCCGGTCCAGCCAGACACCGGTGGGCTGGTCGGCGATCCGGCTGCCGCCGGGCTCGGCCGCCGCCTTCTCGGACCACTCCGGGTTCACGTAACCCTTGGCGCCGGCGTACGGGTTGTCCACCCGGTCGGACGGCCCGGTGGGGTCGGTCGGGTCCGTGGGATCGGTCGGGTCGGTGGGGTCGGTCGGTCCGCCGTCGACGTTGCAGGTCACGCCGTTGAGGGTGAAGCCGGCCGGGATCGCATTGCTGCCGCTGTAGGTGCCCTGGAATCCGAAGCTGGCCGAACCGCCCGTGGGCAGCGCGCCGTTGTAGGACTCGTTGGCCGCGGTGACGGCGGCGCCGCTCTGGGTGACCTTCGCGTTCCAGCTGTTGGTCACCTTCTGGCTGCCGGCGTACGTCCAGTTCAGCGACCAACCGGAGGTGGCCGCACCATTGTTGGTGACGGTCACGGCGGCGGTGAAGCCGCTGCCCCAGTCGTTCTGCACCTGGTAGTCGACGGTACAGGCGGCGGCCGCGGCGCCGGCGCTCGCGGAGTGCGCGGCCAGGGCCGTGCCGGAGGCGCCGGCCACCAGTGTCAGGGCGGCGAGCATCGCGGTTCTGGTCCGGGTCATGAGTGCGGGTTCCTTCTTTCGTCGGGGTGCGGGTGCGGTCGTGCGGGGTCGCACGCCTGCCTGGCGCGGGCCGTTCCCGGGCGGCATGGGGGTGCCGCCGTGACCTCGGGCCGGGAACGGGCCGCGGGCAGGGGCGAGCGGCCCGCGGGGGGAGCTGTGCACCGGTACGTCGGACGATCACGCGTCGGACCGGCCGCACCGGCGGCCGGAAGTCCTGAACGCGGGAGGTGGAGCGGGGGGTGTCGCACGAGCGACTCCTTGCAGTCCGGGCGCGCCGTGACGGACGCGCCGACTGATGGAACCGCTCCCACTGGTGCAGCGAAGGTAGCGCCAAGTGACGGCGAAGAACAGAGGAGTCACCGACTTTCGGCCCACATCGGCCGTCGAATCTTTTCGACTCTTCACACACCTTGACCGCCCGGGACCCCCTCCTCACTATGGGAGCGCTCCCACTGGTTCAAGGCTTGTCGCTCCTCCCCCACACCCTCTTCGAGCCGCAGGAGGAACCAGCACCATGCATCCCCGACTCAGACACAGACGCCCCGGCGCACGGCGACTGTGGACGGCCGCGGCGGCGGCCCTCGCGCTCCCCCTCACGACGGTCGGCACCGGTACGACTCCCGCCCACGCGGCGGCACTTCGGTGCAGTGTGGACTACCGGACCAACGACTGGGGCTCCGGCTTCACCGCCGAGCTGACCCTCACCAACCGCGGTACCGAGGCCCTCGACGGCTGGACCCTGACCTACTCCTACGCCGGCGACCAGAAGCTCACGAACGGCTGGAACGGCACCTGGTCCCAGTCCGGCAAGGCGGTCACGGTCAAGAGCGCCTCGTACAACGCGCACGTCGCGGCCGGCGCCGCCGTGACCACGGGCGGGCAGTTCACCTACAGCGGCACCAACACCGCGCCGACGGACTTCGCGGTCGACGGCACCCCGTGCACCGGCGCGCACCAGCCGCCGATCACCGTGCTGACCAGCCCCGAGGCGGGCGCGGTGTACTCGCAGGGCGAGGCCGTGCCCCTGGCGGCCACGGCCGCCGCCGCGGACGGCGCCACCGTCAGCAAGGTGGAGTTCTACGACGACACCACCCTGCTGGGCACGGACACCAGCGAGCCCTACACGTACTCCGCCTCCGGCTTGACCGTGGGCAGTCATTCCCTGGTGGCGAAGGCCTACGACAGCGAGGGCGCCTCCGCGGACTCCACCCCGGTCGGCATCACCGTCGCCTCGGGTCCGGCCGTGGTCGCCACGCCCGGTCAACTCGGCGTCCAGCAAGGCGAGTCGGGCACGTACGAGATCAGGCTGTCCAAGCAGCCGGCCGCGAACGTGACGGTGACGACGGCGCGGGCGAGCGGCAACACCGGCCTGTCCGTCACCGGCGGGGCGAGCCTCACCTTCACTCCGTCGAACTGGAACACGGCGCAGAAGGTGACCGTGGCCGCCGACGCCTCCGGTACCGGCTCGGCGGTCTTCGAGTCGACGGCCCCGGGACACGGCAAGGCCGCGGTGACGGTGACCCAGCTGGCCGCGGCGAAGGACTACGACGCCCGCTTCCTGGAGCTCTACGGGAAGATCACCGACCCGGCGAGCGGCTACTTCTCGCCGGAGGGCATCCCGTACCACTCGGTGGAGACGCTGATCGTCGAGGCGCCGGACCACGGCCACGAGACCACGTCCGAGGCGTACAGCTATCTGCTGTGGCTCCAGGCGATGTACGGCAAGGTGACCGGCGACTGGTCCAAGTTCAACAACGCCTGGGGGATCATGGAGAAGTACATGATCCCCACCCACGCCGACCAGCCGACCAACTCCTTCTACAACGCGTCCAAGCCGGCCACCTACGCCCCCGAGCTGGACACTCCGCAGGAGTATCCGGCGAAGCTCGACGGCGCGGTGCCGGCCGGCGTGGACCCGATCGCCGGTGAACTGAAGTCGGCGTACGGCACGGACGACGTGTACGGCATGCACTGGCTCCAGGACGTCGACAACACCTACGGCTACGGCAACTCGCCCGGCAAGTGCGAGGCGGGCCCCTCCGACACCGGCCCCTCCTACATCAACACCTTCCAGCGCGGCGCGCAGGAGTCGGTGTGGGAGACGGTGCCGCAGCCGACCTGCGACGCCTTCACGTACGGCGGCAGGAACGGCTACCTGGACCTGTTCACGGGCGACGCGTCCTACGCCAGGCAGTGGAAGTTCACCAATGCCCCGGACGCCGACGCGCGGGCCGTGCAGGCCGCGTACTGGGCGGACATCTGGGCGAAGGACCAGGGCAAGGGCGCGGAGGTCTCCGCGACCGTCGCCAAGGCCGCCAAGATGGGCGACTACCTGCGCTACGCGATGTACGACAAGTACTTCAAGAAGGTCGGCGACTGCGTGGGTCCGGCGAGCTGCCCGGCCGGCACCGGCAAGGACTCCTCGCACTATCTGCTGTCCTGGTACTACGCCTGGGGCGGGGCCACCGACACCTCGGCGGGCTGGGCCTGGCGCATCGGCTCCAGCCATGCCCACGGCGGCTACCAGAACCCGCTGGCCGCGTACGCCCTGAGCAGCTACGCCGACCTGAAGCCCAAGTCGGCCTCGGGCGCCGCGGACTGGGCCAAGTCCCTGGACCGGCAGCTGGAGTTCTACCGCTGGCTGCAGTCCGACGAGGGCGCGATCGCGGGTGGCGCGACCAACAGCTGGGCGGGCCGGTACGCGACGCCGCCGGCCGGTACGCCGACCTTCTACGGCATGTACTACGACGAGAAGCCGGTGTACCACGACCCGCCGTCGAACCAGTGGTTCGGCTTCCAGGCATGGTCCATGGAGCGGGTCGCCGAGTACTACCAGCAGACCGGTGACACGGAGGCGAAGACGGTCCTGGACAAGTGGGTCGACTGGGCGCTGTCGGAGACGACGGTGAACCCCGACGGCAGCTTCCGGATCCCGTCGACGCTCCAGTGGTCGGGCAAGCCCGACACCTGGAACGCCGCGTCGCCCGGCGCCAACGCGGGCCTGCACGTCACGGTCGCCGACTACACGAACGACGTCGGTGTGGCGGCGGCGTACGCCAAGACCCTGACGTACTACGCCGACCGATCCGGCGACGCCGAGGCGGCCACGACCGCCAAGGCGCTGCTGGACGGCATGTGGGAGCACAACCAGGACGCGCTCGGCATCGCCGTCCCGGAGACCCGCGCCGACTACAACCGCTTCGACGACGCCGTCTACGTCCCGAGCGGCTGGAGCGGCACCATGCCGAACGGCGACACGATCGACGCGTCGTCGACCTTCGCCTCGATCCGCTCCTTCTACCAGGACGACCCGGCCTGGTCGAAGATCGAGAGCTATCTCGCGGGCGGCGCTGCGCCCACGTTCACGTACCACCGCTTCTGGGCCCAGGCGGACATCGCCCTCGCCATGGGTTCCTACGCGGAGCTGCTCGAGTAGCCGGCCGGGCCGCGCCTCACTTGACGTCGCCCGTGAAGATGGCGGTGTCCGACTCGTAGTCGGGGGCCACCTCGATCTGGACCAGCTTCTCGCCCTTGGGGAGTTCGCAGCCCCACGGCACGCTGATCGACCGTCCGGCGAGAAGCTGCGTCTGGGGGCCGCCGTCGAGTCCGGCGGCGCTGTCGAAGATCGCCTCGCTGCTGTGGCCGTCCTTGCCGTAGGAGCAGTTGACGGTGAGCCCGGTGGCGTCGAGCGTCGTACCGCCGCCGTTGTCGACCTTGACGGTGAACCTCACGTACGGCGTGGTCTCGGGCATGGCGGTGTCGGTGGACACCGCCCGCTCGAAGCCGGAGAGGCCGACCCGCACGTCGTTGTCGTAGGTGACGGTGTCGCCGAGGGCGTACACCCCGTCGTCGGGCTCCTCGGCGGCGGGCTCGGTCTCCTCGTCTGCGGCAGCGGCCTCGTCGGCGCCCACGGTCTCCGTCACGGTGACCGTGGGCGCCGGCGCCGCCTCTCCGTCGCCGGTGACGCCGACGGTGACCGCGACCGCGACCGCCGCGGCGACGACGGCCGAGGCGACCGCGATCAGCGCGGTGAGATTCCGCTTCGGGGGCTGCGGAGGCACCGGCGGCCAGTAGGGCGGCGCGGGCGGCGGCGTGATGTGGTTGCTCAAGGTACTTCCCCCGGAGGCGGTGCGGTTGCGTGCCCCATCATCCCCCGGAATCGCCCCCTGTGAAGATCCCGTGACGAAATCGTGTCGACGGCACGGGTGGGGCCTCGGTCAACAGGCCGCGGCAGCCGTGCGTCAGGGGGTGAAGACCGCCGGGCGCGGGGCCGTCGCCATGCCGGAGCCGAGGAAGAAGCTCGGGTGGGGCGGCTGGTTGTAAGCGGTGTTCTGCCAGGCCAGGGCGGTGCGGTACTGGGTGTCGTGGAGCAGGGTCGTGACGCGGGTGTCCGTGTCGTAGGGCGTGGAGTAGATGCGCAGGGCCTTGTTGTCGGCGGTCCGCCAGACGACCTCCTCGCGCCAGTCGCCGAGGATGTCGCCGGAGAGGACCGGGGTGGCCTTGGTGCCGTTGTTCGACGCGACGCCGGAGCCGGTGAGCAGGCGGGTGTCGCCGGAGGTGCCGTACTTGTCGACGTGCGTGCCGTCGAGGAGTTCGCGGACGGTGTCGCCGTCCCACCAGGCGAGGAAGTTGGTGCTGGAGGGCTTGCGGCTGCTCACCACGGTGCCCTTGGGGTCGCGGATGCCGCTCTCGGCGGACGACCAGGACTCGGCACCCGCGCTGCCGGACCAGATGTCGGCCGAGACGCCCCGGCCGTTGTCGCCGTTCGCACCGGTGGACCAGAGGATCCGGCCCGTGCGCGCGTCCGCCATCCAGGACGAGGGCTTCGAACCGTCCTCGTCCACCTTGAACTCCTCCAGGCCCGCGCGGGAGGGGTCGAGGTCGCCCACGTGCATGGCGTCGCCGTGGCCGTTCTTCGTGGTCCACAGGGCGTTGCCGTTGTCGTCGACGGCCATGGCGCCGTACACGATCTCGTCCCTGCCGTCGCCGTCGACGTCCGCGACGGACAGCTGGTGGTTGCCCTGGCCGTCGTAGCCCTTGCCGCTGTTGGTGGAGGAGTTGGTGTCGAAGGTCCAGCGGCGGGTGAACGCGCCGCCGCGCCAGTCCCAGGCGGCGATGACCGTGCGCGTGTAGTAGCCGCGGGCCATGATCAGGGAGGGGCGGGAGCCGTCCAGGTAGGCCGTTGCGGCCAGGAAGCGGTCGACGCGGTTGCCGTAGGAGTCGCCCCAGGAGGAGACGGTGCCCCGGGCGGGGACGTGGTCGACGGTGCCCAGGGCCTTGCCGGTGCGGCCGTCGAACATCGTCAGGTACTCCGGTCCGGACAGCACGTAGCCGGAGGAGTTGCGGTGGTCGGCGGAGGAACTGCCGATGACCGCGCCGGTGCCGTCCCTGGTGCCGTCGGCGGTCTTCATGGCGACCTCGGCCCTGCCGTCGCCGTCGTAGTCGTACACCTGGAACTGGGTGTAGTGGGCGCCGGAGCGGATGTTGCGGCCCAGGTCGACGCGCCACAGGCGGGTGCCGTCGAGCCTGATGCCGTCGACGATCGTGTTGCCGGTGTAGCCGGACTGGGAGTTGTCCTTGGCGTTGGTGGGCTGCCACTTGAGGACGAGATCGAGCGCGCCGTCGCCGTCGAGGTCGCCGACGGAGCCGTCGTTGGCCTCGTAGGTGTAGGCGACGCCGTCGGGGGTCGTGCCGCCGGCGGGCGGGCTGAGGGGCACGTCCTTGTAGCCGGCCCGGAACTGGATGGCGTGGACCGAGTCGCCCTGCTCGGTGCCGTTCACGACCGCGCGGACCGTGTAGTCGGCCTGGGCGGGGGCTCCGGCGTGGAAGAAGGTGGTGGAGCCGGTGACGGGGCTGGAGTTGACCTTGGCGCCGGCCCGGTAGACGTTGAAGGCGACGCCGTCCGGGTCGGTGCCCAGCCAGCGCCAGCCGACCAGGTTGCCGTCGTCGGTGTGGACGCTGACCACGCCCCGGTCGAGGGCCTCGACCTGGCGTGCGGTGGCGGCCTCGGCGCTGTCCGGGGCGAGGGTCGTCAGACCGGCGCCGACCAGGCCGGCGGCGGCGAGCGCGGCGGCCAGGACGACCGGGCGTCGGCGGTGCTTGCGGGGGTGCCTCACGGGGCGTACCTCCTGGAGGACGGATGCATTCCGCCTCTCGGTCGCCGCCGGACGCCCCGGGGTTGCCGCCCAATGGCGGGCCTGCCGAGGGACTTTGCGGACACGGCCCAGGTGTATCGACCCCCCTAGCGCTTCACGAACGCCCTCAGGGTGAACACCGGGTCGGGGCGGGCGAGTTCCTGGTCCGGCAGGGCCTCGAGGCGGGCGGTGAAGCGGGCGGCGAGCTCACTGCCCGGGGGCAGCGTGACGAACCAGCCGCGGCGCAGGTCGGCCACGGTGCTGCGGGGGCTGCGGCCCTGACCGTGGCCGGTGAAGCGGGCCTCACCGGCCGGGGCGAGGCCGTGGGCGCGGGCGTACGACTCGACGCGCTCGGCGGCGTCGCGGGCCGTGCTGGGCGGGCGGGCGGCGAGCACGGCGTCGATGTCGCTGCCCACGTTGTGCGCGGCGCCCTTGTCGACCGTCGTCACGTACACCCCGCCGGGCCGCAGCACGCGGGCGCACTCGCCGACGACGGTGCGCACGTCCTCGGCGCCGGCGGCCAGGTGCAGCAGCCAGACGCTGCTCACGGCGTCGAACGCGCCGTCCCCGAAGGGCAGCCGGCGGCTGTCGGCCAGCACGACGGCGCCGGGCAGCCGGGCGGCGGCCCGGCGGGCCATCGCGGGGGCGAGGTCGGCGCCGGTCACCCGCAGCCCCGCCCGTCCGGCCGCGAGGCGTCCGGTGACCAGGCCGGTGCCGCAGCCGACGTCGAGCAGGCCCCCGGCGTGCGGGGGCACCAGGCTCAGGACCGCCCGTGCGGCGGCTTCGGCGCGGGGTTCGCCGCCGCGCAGGGCGTCGTAGCGTTCCGCCTCTTCGTCGTAGTCGAGCACACCGTCAGTGTGCCCCGTGGCTCCCGGCCAGGTCCTCCACCCTGCGGGCGAGCTCGAGGTCCTTCTCGGTGACGGCGCCGCCCGCGCTGTGGGTGCTGACCGCCAGGGTCACCGTGTTGTAGCCGAGGGTCAGGTCGGAGTGGTGGTTCAGCTCCTCCTGCACCTGCGCGACGTGCACGACCATGGCGGCGGCCGCGAAGTGCGAGTCGAGCCGGTAGGCGCGGGTGAGGCGGTCCCCGTCGAGGGACCAGCCCGGCAGCTCGGCCAGCCGCTCCTCGATCTCCTTGTGCGACAGCGGTTCCACGGGCATGGGCTGCCCTCCTCGTCTGCTGGGTACGGGCACGGCGCCGTACGGCCCGGTTCCCTTTCCAGCCTGCCACAGCGGGGGCGCCCCGGCCCTGCTCCGCTGCGCCGGCCGGCCCGGTCCCGCGGTCGACTACCGTTCCGCGTATGACCGCACTCATGTCCGGTACCACCCCCACCGCCCAGGGCGTGGGCCCGCTGCTGCGGGCCTGGCGGGAACGGCGGCGGATCAGCCAGCTGGAACTGTCGCTGCGCGCCGGCTCCTCCGCCCGGCACATCAGCTTCATCGAGACGGGACGCTCCCGGCCGAGCGAGGAGATGGTGCTGCGCCTCGCCGACCGGCTCGACGTCCCCATGCGGGAGCGCAACGCGCTGCTCCTCGCGGCGGGCTACGCCCCGCACTACCCGGAGACCCCGCTGGACGACCCGGCGCTGGACGCGCTGCGCGCGGGCATGGAGCGGCTGATCAGGGGCTACGAGCCCTATCCCGCGCTGGTCGTCGACGCGCGGTACGAGGTGCTGGCCGCCAACCGGGGCATCGCGATGCTGACGGACGGCCTTCCGGAGCACCTGCTCGCGCCGAGGCCCAACGCGATGCGGCTGGCCCTGCACCCGGAGGGCCTCGCCCCGCGCATCCGCAATCTGCGCGAGTGGCGCGGACACCTGCTGGAGCAGATGCGCCGGCAGATCGCGCTGGACCGCTCCCAGGAGCTGCGGGCGCTGTACGAGGAGGTCGCGGCCTACCCGGTCCCGGAGGACACTCGCGGCGGGGAACCGGACGAGGCGGTGCCGTACTTCGCGCTTCCGCTGCGGATCGAGCACGAGGGCCGGACGCTGTCGTTCATCTCGTCCATCTCCACCTTCAACACGCCGATGGACGTGACGGTCGCCGAGCTGGCCATCGAGACGCTGCTCCCGGCCGACCCGGCGACGGTCAAGTACCTGCACACCCTCGTGTCCTGACACCCCGTCGCCGTCACTTTCTCGCCGACGCCCCTGTGAGGCCCGCCGCAGGACGTGGCAGACTGCGGGCAGACTTGGGCGCGTTGGGGAGGCGTGGCGTGAGCGAGCGGCGGGTGGCACCCACCGTGGGCCAGGTGGTGCTGGGCAAGCGCCTCCAGGAACTGCGGGAGCGGGCGGGCCTGAAGCGCGAGGAGGCCGCCAAGGTGCTCCGGGTGGCCCCGGCCACCGTGCGGCGCATGGAGATGGCCGAGGTCACGCTGAAGATCCCGTACGTCCAGATCCTGCTGGCGGCGTACGGGGTGCCCGAGGACGAGGTCACGGCGTTCATCACACTGGCCGAGGAGGCGAACCGGCCGGGCTGGTGGCAGCGCTACACCGACGTGCTGCCGGACTGGTTCAGCCTGTACGTGAGCCTGGAGGGCGCGGCGCGCATCGTCCGCTCCTACGAGCCGCACTTCGTGCCGGGCCTGCTCCAGACCGAGGAGTACGCCCGTGCGGTCCTGGACGCGGGGACGATAGGGAACGCGGGACAGGAGGCCGTCGAGCGGCATGTGGCGCTGCGCATGGAGCGGCAGCGGCTGCTGGACCGGCCGGACCCGCCGCACCTGTGGGTGATCATGGACGAGACGGTGCTGCGGCGACCGGTGAGCGTCCACGGCCGGGTGATGCGCGAACAGCTCGACCGGCTGCTGGAGTTCGCCGCCCGGGACCGGGTGACGCTCCAGGTCGCCGAGTTCGAGGACGGTCCGCACCCGGGGACGTACGCGCCGTTCACCCTGTTCCGGTTCGCCGAGCCGGAGCTGCCCGACATGGTCTTCACCGAGTACCTGACCGGCGCGCTGTACCTCGACTCGCGCGCGGAGGTCTCCACGCACCTGGAGGTCCTGGACCACATGACCGCCCGCGCCGCCTCCACCCAGCGCACCGAGAAGATCCTGCGGGAGTACCGCGAGTACCACTGACCCCCGCGACCGAGAGCACCGCCGGCACCGCCCCGAGGGAGAAGACACCGCATGACCACCGGATCCGAGGCCGCGTCCACCCCGATCGACACCAGCCGGCCGCATCCGGCCCGGGTCTACGACTGGTGGCTGGGCGGCAAGGACAACTACCCCGTGGACGAGGAGCTGGCCCGCAAGATCCTTGCCGTGGACGACACGGCGGTGCGCGGGGCGCGGGCCAACCGCCGGTTCATGCAGCGGGCGGTCCGTACGGTCGCCGAGGCCGGGATCCGCCAGTTCCTGGACATCGGCACGGGCATCCCCACCGAGCCGAACCTGCACCAGGTGGCCCAGGGCGTCGCGCCCGAGGCGCGGGTGGTGTACGCCGACAACGACCCGATCGTGCTCCGGCACGCCGAGGCGCTGCTGCACGGCTCGGCGGAGGGCGGCACCGAGTACGTCCACGCGGACGTCCGGGACCCGGACACCATCCTGCGGCTGGCCGGCGAGTGCCTGGACCTCGAGCGGCCCGTCGCCCTGTCGCTGGTGGCGCTGACGCACTACCTGGACGACGCGGTGGACGGCGACGACGTGTACGGCCTGCTGAAGCGGTACGTCGACGCCCTCGCGCCGGGCAGCTTCCTGATCCTCTCGCAGGTCACACCGGACCTGAACCCGGAGGCGGTGGGCCGGGCCGCGGCGCTGTTCGCCCGCGGCGGCACACCCTTCCACCCGCGCTCCCTCGCCGCCTTCGCACGGTTCTTCGACGGCCTGGAGCTGCTGGGCCCCGGCATCATCCCGGTGACCGGATGGCGGCCGGACCCCGAGGACGTGGCGGCCCAGACGGAGGGCATCGTCCCGGTGTACGCGGGGGTGGCGCGCACGTCCTGAGCCGTCCTCCGTGCCGCGCGCCCAACCCGTACGGGCGCCGCGGACGGGTGGGTGCTCCCCGCCGCCCCTAGGTTCGGACCCAGGCGAGCAAGGGAGTGCACGTGACCGACACGCGGACACCGCCCACCGAACCGGGCGCGGCACTGCTGCGTGCGGGCCGGTTCTTCCGGCCCGGCACCGCCGCTCCCGATCTGCACAGCATCGGTCTGGTCGGCGGCCGGGAGTCGGACGCGTTCTACCGGGACCGGTGGAGCCACGACAAGGTCGTGACCTCCACGCACGGCGTGAACTGCACCGGCTCCTGCCGCTGGAACGTGTTCGTGAAGGACGGCATCATCACCTGGGAGACCCAGGCGACGGACTATCCGTCGGTCGGCCCGGACCGCCCCGAGTACGAGCCGCGCGGCTGTCCCCGGGGCGCCGCCTTCTCCTGGTACACGTACTCGCCGACCCGCGTGCGCTACCCGTACGTGCGCGGGGTGCTGCTCGAGATGTACCGCGAGGCGCGGGCCCGGCTCGGGGACCCGGTGCTGGCCTGGGCCGACATCCAGGGCGACCCGGAGCGGCGGCGGCGCTACCAGCGGGCGCGCGGCAAGGGCGGGCTGGTCCGGGCGAGCTGGGACGACGCGGTGGAGATGGTCGCGGCGGCCCACGTCCACACCATCGGGCACCAGGGGCCTGACCGGATCGCCGGGTTCTCCCCCATCCCGGCGATGTCGATGGTGTCGCACGCGGCCGGGGCCCGCTTCCACTCCCTGATCGGCGCCCCGATGCTGTCGTTCTACGACTGGTACGCCGACCTGCCGGTGGCGTCCCCGCAGGTCTTCGGCGACCAGACGGACGTGCCGGAGTCGGGCGACTGGTGGGACGCGGCGTATCTGATCATGTGGGGCACGAACGTGCCGGTGACCCGTACGCCGGACGCGCACTGGATGGCGGAGGCCCGTTACCGGGGCCAGAAGGTGGTCGTGGTCGCGCCCGACTACGCGGACAACGCCAAGTTCGCCGACCAGTGGCTGCATCCGCACCCGGGCACGGACGCGGCGCTGGCGCTGGCGATGGGGCACGTGGTGCTCAAGGAGTTCTTCGTCGACCGGGTCACGCCCTTCTTCGACGACTACGTGCGGCGCTTCACCGACCTGCCGTTCCTGGTGACGCTGACCGAGCGGGACGGTGCGTACGTGCCGGGGAAGTTCCTGCGCGCGGCGGATCTGGGCCAGGAGGGCGAGGACGCGGGCTGGAAGACGGTCGTGCTGGACGAGGCGACGGGCCGTGCGGTCGTCCCGAACGGCTCGCTGGGCTTCCGCTGGAACGAGGCGGACCGGGGCCGGTGGAACCTGGACCTCGGCGACGTGCGCCCCCGGCTCGGGCTGCACGGCCACGAGGCGGCGACGGGCGTGGAGGTGCTGCTGCCCCGCTTCGACACCGAGGGCGGCGCACACGGCCAGGGCCGCGGCGACGTGCTCCGGCGGGGCGTGCCCGCCACCCGGCTGGGCGGGGCGGACGGGCCGCTGGTGACGACCGTGTTCGACCTGCTGCTGGCGCAGTACGGCGTGGCGCGGGCCGGGCTGCCGGGCGACTGGCCGGCGTCGTACGAGGACGCTCAGGCGCCGGGCACGCCGGCCTGGCAGCAGACGCTGACCTCGGTCCCGGCGGCGGCCTGTGTGCGCATCGCCCGCGAGTTCGCGCGGACCGCCGAGCGGTCCGAGGGCCGCTGCATGATCCTCATGGGCGCGGGCACCAACCACTGGTTCCACTCGGAGACGATCTACCGGGCCTTCCTCGCACTGCTCCAGCTGACCGGCTGCCAGGGCCGCAACGGCGGCGGCTGGGCGCACTACGTGGGCCAGGAGAAGTGCCGCCCGGTGACCGGCTGGGCGTCGCTGGCCTCCGCGAACGACTGGTCCCGGCCGCCGCGCCAGATGATCGGCACGGCGTACTGGTACCTGAACACCGACCAGTTCCGCTACGACCGGTTCGGCGCGGACGTCCTGGCCTCGCCGCTCGGCGAGGGGCGGCTCGCGGGGATGACCGCCGCGGACTGTCTGGCGCTCTCGGCGCGCACGGGGTGGATGCCGTCGTACCCGACCTTCGACCGCAACCCGCTGGAGCTGGGCGATGCCTCCGACGACCCGGTGGCGAACGCGGTGGCCGAACTGCGCGCCGGGACCCTGAAGTTCGCCTGCGAGGACCCGGACGCGCCGGAGAACTGGCCGCGGATCGTGACGCTGTGGCGGGCCAATCTGCTGGGCTCGTCGGCGAAGGGCGCCGAGTACTTCACCAAGCACCTGCTGGGCACGCACTCCTCGCTGCGTGCCGAGGAGGCGGCGCCCGGGGAGCGGCCGAGGGACGTGGTGTGGCACGAGGAGGCGCCCGAGGGGAAGGTCGACCTGCTGCTGTCGCTGGACTTCCGGCACACCTCCTCCACGCTGCTGTCCGACGTGGTGCTGCCCGCCGCGACCTGGTACGAGAAGCACGACCTGTCCAGCACCGACATGCACCCCTACGTGCACGCGTTCTCGCCGGCCGTGGACCCGCCGTGGCAGGCGCGCACCGACTTCGACACGTTCAAGGCGCTCGCCGAGAAGCTGAGCGAGCTGGCCGCCGGCCACCTGGGCGTCCACAGGGACCTGGTGGCGGCGCCGCTCCAGCACGACACCCCGGGCGAGATCGCCCAGCCGGGCGGGGTCGTACGGGACTGGAAGCGCGGCGAGTGCGAGCCGGTGCCGGGGAAGACGCTGCCGAACCTGACCGTCGTGGAGCGGGACTACACGGCGATCGGCGCCAAGTTCGCGGCGCTGGGGCCGCTCGTGGAGGCCAAGGGGCTGCCGGCCAAGGGCATCACCCTCACGCCGGACGAGGAGGTCGAGCGGCTGCGGCACATGAACGGCGCGGTGCGCGGCGGCCCGGCCGACGGCCGCCCGGCGCTGGACACGGCGGTGAAGGCGGCCGACACCGTCCTGGCCCTGTCCGGCACGACCAACGGGCGCCTGGCCGTGCAGGGTTTCCGCACCCTGGAGGCGAAGACGGGCCAGGAGATGGCCCACCTGGCCGCCGAGCACGAGGGCAAGCGGGTCACCTACGCCGACACCCAGGCGGCGCCCGTGCCGGTGATCACCTCGCCGGAGTGGTCGGGCAGCGAGGCCGGCGGGCGGCGGTACACGGCGTTCACGCTCAACACCGAGCACCTCAAGCCCTGGCACACCCTCACCGGCCGCCAGCACTTCTTCCTCGACCACGACTGGATGCACGAGCTGGGCGAGGCGCTGCCCGTGTACCGGCCGCCGCTGGACATGAACCGGCTGTTCGGCGAGCCGCGGCTCGGCCCGGACGGGCACCGCGAGGTGACGGTCCGCTATCTCACCCCGCACAACAAGTGGTCCATCCACTCGGAGTACCAGGACAACCTGTTCATGCTGGCGCTGTCCCGGGGCGGGCAGACCGTCTGGATGGCCACCGAGGACGCGGACGCCATCGGCGTGGCCGACGACGACTGGATCGAGGCGGTCAACCGCAACGGCGTGGTCGTGGCCCGCGCGATCGTCTCGCACCGCATGCCGCCCGGCACGGTCTACATGCACCACGCGCAGGAACGCACCGTCAACGTGCCGCTCACGGAGACCACCGGCAAGCGCGGCGGCATCCACAACTCGCTCACCCGTCTGCTCCTCAAGCCGACCCATCTCATCGGCGGCTACGCCCAGTTGTCGTGGGCGTTCAACTACCTGGGGCCGACGGGCAACCAGCGCGACGAGGTGACGGTGATCCGGCGCCGCGCCCAGGAGGTCGAGTACTGATGCGCCCGATGGCCCAGATCGCGATGGTCATGAACCTCGACAAGTGCATCGGCTGCCACACCTGCTCGGTCACCTGCAAGCAGGCGTGGACCAACCGGCGGGGCATGGAGTACGTCTGGTTCAACAACGTCGAGACCCGCCCCGGCCAGGGCTACCCGCGCCGCTACGAGGACCAGGAGAAGTGGCGGGGCGGCTGGGAGCTGAACCGGCGGGGCGCGCTGAAGCTGAGGGCGGGCGGCCGGATCAAGAAGCTCGCCGGCATCTTCTCCAACCCGAAGCTGCCGGAGATCAAGGACTACTACGAGCCCTGGACGTACGACTACAAGAACCTCACCGAGGCCCCGCTCGGCGACGACTACCCGGTGGCGCGGCCCGTCTCCCAGCTCGACGGCAAGCCCATGAAGATCGCCTGGTCGTCCAACTGGGACGACGACCTGGGCGGCGCCCCCGCCTACGGCGACCTGGACCCGATGGTGGAGCGTACCCGCCGGGAGGCCTCGGACAAGGTGCGGTTCGCCTACGAGCAGACCTTCATGTTCTATCTGCCGCGGATCTGCGAGCACTGCCTCAATCCGTCGTGCGTGGCGTCCTGTCCGTCCGGCGCGATGTACAAGCGGTCGGAGGACGGCATCGTCCTGGTCGACCAGGACCGCTGCCGGGGCTGGCGGATGTGCGTGACCGGATGCCCGTACAAGAAGGTGTACTTCAACCACCGCACCGGCAAGGCGGAGAAGTGCACCTTCTGCTACCCGCGCATCGAGGTGGGCCAGCCCACGGTCTGCTCGGAGACCTGCGTGGGGCGGCTGAGGTACCTCGGGGTCGTCCTCTACGACGCCGACAAGGTGACCGAGGCCGCCGAGACGCCGAACGAACGCGACCTGTACGAGGCGCAGCTGGGTGTCTTCCTGGACCCGGAGGACCCGGGCGTGCGCCGGGCGGCCGAGGAGGCGGGGATCCCGTTCGACTGGATCGAGGCGGCCCGGCGCTCCCCCGTGCACGCGCTGGTGAGCCGGTACCGGGTGGCGCTGCCGCTGCATCCCGAGTACCGCACCATGCCGATGGTCTGGTACATCCCGCCGCTGTCGCCGGTCGTGGACGCGCTCACCGGGACGGGGCACGACGGGGAGGACGCGGACAATCTGTTCGGCGCCATCGACACGCTGCGCATCCCGCTGGAGTACCTGGCCGAGCTGTTCACCGCGGGCGACGTCGGCCCGGTGCGGGCGTCCCTCGAGAAGCTGGCCGCGATGCGCGCCCACATGCGGGCGGTCAACCTCGGCGAGGAGACGGACCCGTCGGTCGCGGCCGCCGCCGGGATGACGCCGGCCGGCATCGAGGACATGTACCGGCTGCTGGCGATCGCCAAGTACGAGGAGCGGTACGTCATCCCGACCGCCGCCGTCGGGGACGCGCGGCGGCTGGAGGAGTCCGCGCTGCCGGACACGTGCAGCCTGGACGCCGACGGCGGCCCCGGCATGGGCGGCGACGGCCCGTTCGGCCAGGACTCGGGACGCAGGCGGCTGCCGCTGGTGCCGGTGGAGAACTTCCACATCCTGCGCCGGCGGCAGACCGCGGACGACGAGAGGGAGGTGTGATGCCCGGCTTCGAGGTCCTGTACCAGGCGGCGGCGCTCTGCCTGACCTACCCCGACGACGACTTCCGCGCCCGGCTGCCCCTGCTGCGCGAGGCCGCGCCCCAGCTGCGCGCCTTCACCGACCACGCGGCGGTGACCCCGCAGGGCGAACTCCAGGCGCACTACGTGGAGGTCTTCGACTTCAAGAACCGGCACAGCCTGTATCTGAGCTGGTGGACCGACGGCGACACCCGCAACCGGGGGATGTCGCTGGTGCGCTTCAAGGAGCTGTACCGCCGCCACGGCCTGGAGTTCACCGGCGAGGAGCTGCCCGACTTCCTGCCGGCCGTCCTGGAGTTCACGTCGCGCACCGGCGACATGGGCCTGCTGGTCGAGCACCGCGACGCCCTCGGCGAACTCCGCACCCGGCTCACCGCCGCCGGCACCCCGTACGCGTGCGTCCTGGACGCCGTGTGCGCCACCCTGCCGCCCGCACCGACCGGAGCACGCCGATGACCGTCTTCCTCTGGGGCGTCCTGCCCTACGCCGCGTTCGCCCTGCTCGTCGCCGGCCTGTTCTGGCGGCACCGCTACGACCGGTTCGGCTGGACCACCCGCTCCTCCCAGGTCTACGAGTCGAAGCTGCTGAACATCGCCTCACCGGTGTTCCACTACGGCATCCTGTTCGTGCTCGTCGGCCACCTCATCGGGCTGTTCGTCCCCGCGTCGTGGACGGAGTCGATCGGCGTCAGCGAGCACGCGTACCACCTGTTCTCGCTGTACGGCGGCACCCTCGCCGGGGTGCTGACGGTCGCCGGGATCGGGCTGCTGGTCTACCGGCGCCGCACCAACGCACCGGTCTTCCGCGCCACCACGGCCAACGACAAGGTGATGTACGTCTTCCTGCTCGGCGCCATCGTGCTCGGCATGGTCGCCAAGCTGTCCGACACCTCCGGCAACGGCTACGACTACCGCAGCACCATCGCGCCCTGGGCGCGCAGTCTGTTCACGCTGCGCCCGAAGACGGGGCTGATGGAGGGGGTGCCGGTGCTGTACCACGTGCACGCGGTGGTCGGGATGGTGCTGATCGCGCTGGTGCCGTACACCCGGCTGGTGCACATGTTCAGCGCCCCGGTGCAGTACCTGTTCCGGCCGTACGTGGTGTACCGGTCGCGCGACCCCAGGCAGCTGGGGCCGCGCCCGGACCGGCGGGGCTGGGAGCGTGCGGGCTCCTGACGGCCGTCCGACTAGGCCAGCTTGGCCGACAGGGTGATGGTCGTGCCGGTCAGGGCCTGGCTGACCGGGCAGTTCTTCTTGGCGTCCTCGGCGGCGGCGACGAACGCGTCGTTGTCGATGCCGGGGACGGTGCCCTCGACGGTGAGGTGGATGCCCGTGATGCCCTCACCCGGCTGGAAGGTGACGTCGGCCGAGGTGGTGAGCTTGGTGGGCGGGGTGCCGGCGCCGGCCAGGCCGTGCGACAGCGCCATGGAGAAGCAGCTGGAGTGGGCGGCGGCGATCAGCTCTTCGGGGCTGGTCCTGCCGTTCGCCTGCTCGGCGCGCGACGGCCACGACACCGGCTGCTCGCCGATGCCGGACGAGTCGAAGGTGACGACGCCGCTGCCCTCGAGCAGGTTGCCTTCCCAGACGGTGTGTGCGGAGCGCGTGGTTGCCACGACGAGTCCTTTCCGGATTGCCTTGCGGTACTGGGGTGGTGAGGACCCGGGCCCGGGTCCTCACCCCCATCCGATCACACTCCGGCCGGGCTCACCCGGAAGTCCGCTCGCCCTGCGGGGTGCGCTGCCGCCGGGCCGCCATCACCGCGTAGACCAGGACGCCCGCGAACAGGAACAGGACGCCCTGGTAGACCGCCGCGTAGCCGGCGCCCGCGACCAGCCACAGGGAGAACGCGGCCGCGACGCAGGCGATGACGGCGTCGCGCACCAGCCGGGCGCGGTCGACGCGCTCGCCCCGCCCGGAGACCAGGTGGAAGAGCTGTGCGGCGGTGGCCAGCAGATAGGGGACGGTCGCGGTGAAGGTGGTGACGAGGACGAGGACCTCGAAGACCTTCGCCGAGCCGGACGTGTAGTTGTAGACGGTGAGCAGGGAGGCCAGGACGACGGTGACGCCGACGCCGACCGTGGGGACACCGCGCCGCTTGCGGGCGAAGGCCGCGGGGAACAGTCCGTCGCGGGCCGCGGCGTACGGGGTCTGCGCGCTGAGCAGGGTCCAGCCGTTGAGGCAGCCGGTCATCGACACCAGCGCGGCGAGCGCGACGGCCCAGCCGCCCCAGGCGCCGCCGAACATGGCGTTCACGGCGTCGGAGAAGGGGGCGGTGGAGTCGACCAGGCGGTCGTGGGCGACGGTGCCGAAGACGGAGAGGGTGCCGAGCAGGTAGACGAGCGCGGCGCCGGCGGTGCCGATGACCGTGGCCCGGCCGACGGTGCGGCGCGGGTCCTTGACCTCGCCGGCGCTGACGGCCGCGGACTCGACGCCGAGGTAGGAGAAGAGCAGGATCGCGGCGGCGGCGGAGACCGCTCCGATGCCGCTGCCGCCGCTCGCGTTGAACGGGCCCAGGTTGCCGGGGTCGAAGAAGAACAGTCCGCCGATCGCGACCAGCAGCAGCGGCGCGAACTTCAGCACCGTGGACACCAACTGGACGGCGCCCACGTAGCGGGTGCCGGCGAAGTTGGCGAGCGCCGGCAGCCACTGGATGACGAGCGCCGCGAGGCACGCGGTCCAGCGGTGGTCGTTCACCGGGATCAGGACGTCGAGGTAGCCGACGGCGGCGACGGCGAGCGCGGCGTTGGAGACCCAGGTGGTGATCCAGTACGCCCAGGCGGCGAGGAAGCCGGCGAAGTCGCCGAAGGCCTCGCGGGCGTAGACGTAGGGGCCGCCGGTGCGCGGGTCGCGGGCGGCGAGCCGGCCGAAGACCAGGGCGAGGGCGATGGCGCCGACGGTGAGCACGCCGAAGGCGAGCAGGCTGATCGTGCCGAACGGGGCGACGGAGGCGGGGAGCAGGAAGATGCCGCCGCCGATGATGTTGCCCATGACGAGGGCGGTGGCGACGGGCAGCCCGAAGCGGCGGGCGTGCTTGCTGCCGGTGGGCGCCGGGGCGGGGGTGGGCGCGGCGGAGGTCTCCTGCGGAGCCGGAGCCGGTGGGGGGACGGTCCCGGGGACGTGCATGGGGTGGTACGCCTTCCTTGGAACTGGTGCCCGGGATCGCCGGACGGCGTCCATGGTCCGGCACCGCCGCTCACGGCGCCAAATCAGGCGGTTTTGTCCTGTGCGAGCCCGTCCGGGACCGCAAATGGTGCGCCGTCGTGTCCCTGCGGCCGGGAATCGTCCAGGGGCACCTGCGGGCCGTTGGCCTCGCGCAGCCAGCGGCGCAGGATCCGGTGGACGTGCTCGGCGCCGACGATGTCCGTCCCTTCGGCGGCCGGCGCGGACAGGACGACGGGCGACAGGAGGAAGGCCCGCGACTGGGCGCCGCCGAGTCCGCCGTGGGAGCCGATCTGCTCCTCGAAGGCGAGGACCTCGCCGTCGGCCGGGTCGTGGAAGGAGTTGACCATGACGTCGGCGGTGTGCGGGAAGGAGTGCGTGCGGCGCACGGCGTCGGCGGCGCCGGGACCGAACGGGGCCAGCGGGCCCGGGTCCTCGTCGAGCCGGTCCAGGGGTGTCTCGGCGCCGCGCGCGCCGAGGACGAGGCCGCCGTGTGCCTCGCTGCGCACCAGCAGGAAGCCGACGCCGGGGTGGTTGGCGAGGGTGGGCAGCAGCGCCGGATGGCGGGCGTCGATCTCCTCGCGGGTCATCCGGTGCGGGACGTCCGGGAAGGAGACGAGGCCGAGATTGCCGGAGGCCAGCACGACCGGCTCCGAGCGGTGGACGGCGGGCCGGCGCCGGTCCTCGCCCTCCTCGACGGGCCGGTGCAGCGCCGCCCGTACGGCGGTGCGCGCCTCGGCGCCGCTGCGGGTGCGCCGCGCCCGGCGGGGCACGGGCAGTCCGCAGCCGGCCCGCACCAGGTCGGCGAGGGTGAGGCCGTAGCGGGAGCGGAAGGTCTCGCCGGGGCTCTGGCCGTGGTCGGACAGGACGACGATCCGGTACCGGCGGGGGGCGTGCTCGGCGACCTTCTCGAGCAGGGCGAGCGACCGGTCGAGCCGCTGGAGGACCCTCGCGGCGTCGCGGCTGCGCGGCCCGGAGTGGTGTGCGACCTCGTCGTAGGCGACCAGGTCGGCGTAGACGGCGGTGCGGCCGGCGAGCATGTCGCCCATGACGGCGGCGACGACGACGTCCCGTTCGACGACGGTCGCGAAGGCCCGGACGAAGGGGTAGAGGCCGCCGCGGGAGACGCGCGGGCGGACCTTGCGGACACGGGCACGCGTGGACTGGCCGATCTCGCGGCACACCTCGGCGACGAAGGACATGGCGGTGCGGACCGCGTTGGCCGGGTCGGAGAAGTAGGCGAAGTAGCCGGACCGGGAGCGGTTCTCCGGGCCGCGGCGGCGGGTGGCGATGGACAGCACGAGGGCCTGTTCGCCGGCGCCGCCGCTGAACAGGTTGCCGCGGCTGGCGCCGTCGAAGGTGAGCAGTCCGCCGTCGCCGGTGTGCTCGATGGCCCGGCGCTGGAGGTCGGCGGCGCTGGTGGGGCGGTTGCAGACGACGACCTCGCCGGTGTCCTTCTCGTACCAGCGGAAGGCCGGGACGTCGTGGTTGCTGCCGTGCAGGATGCCGAGCTGGCTGGCTCCGGTCTGGCTGGACCAGTCGGTGCGCCACGGGGCGAGCCGGTGGGTGGCGGAGGAGCCGTCGCGACCGAGCCAGCGGGCGACGGTGGGCATCACGCCCTCGTCGACCGCGTCCCTCAGGACGTCGTGGCCGACGCCGTCCAGTTGCAGGAAGACGGTGCCGGGACCGGGCGGGCAGGGCGGGGCGGATCTGCGGCGGCGGTCGGCGAGCCGGTAGAGACGGCGCCGGTAGGCGTCGTCGTCGCGCACGGCCAGGGCACCGCCGGTGGCCGAGGCCACGGCGGACATCGCGGCGGCCACCAGCACCGCGGTCTCCGGGGCGACGCCGCCGCGCGCGGCCGGGTTCACGTCGAGGGCGAGCAGCAGCAGTCCGCCGTTGAGGAAGAAGACCAGCAGTCCGAGGACCAGCGCGGGCACCAGCAGCAGCAGCCGGACCAGGAGCGGCCACACCAGGGCCGACAGGAGACCGAAGGCACCGGCGCCGACCGCGGCGGTGACGGCGATGTCGGTCGCGCTGTCACCGTCGGGGGACTGGAGCCGGAAGTCCGGGAGGATTCCGGCGAGCACCAGCATGGTCACCGTGGAGACGGCCCACACGGCGATGCTCCGCCCGATCTGACCGGCGCCCCGGCGCCAACGCCCTCCACCCACGCTCCGCACACCTCACGTCCCGGCCCGTCGTCCGCGCGGGCCCTCCCCACCCTGCCACAACGCTCCGGAACGCCTGTTCGTCCCCCCTGCCCCTTTCGCCCAGGACACGCCCGGTCCCCCGGCGGGCCGGGGGTCAGCGACCGTCGTACCCGGCCGTCGGCATCGACAGCCGGCGGTGCACGCACGCCTTCATCCGGGCGTCGTACGCCGGTTCCTCGTGCCCGACGGTCTCCACCCGCACCCCGCGCCGCGCGCACTCCGCGGTGAACTCCGCCACGGACGACAGCGCGCTGGCCAGCACCCGGTGGCTGGGCGCCACGAACAGGTCCTGCCCGGGGCGCACGCCGTCCCACAGTGCGTCGTGGTCGGGACGCAGGCCGCGGACCAGCAGTTCCCGGGTGACGACGTAACCCTGTTCGGCGGCCCAGCGCGCGCACATGGCGTGCTGGCTGCGGGAGTCGACGAGGAACGGATCGTCGTCCAGCTGCTCCAGCGGCGTCAGACTCGCGATCGCCGTCACCCGTAGCGGCCCCATGGCGCCCCCTCACCTCCCGTTTTCGCCGCCGACCCTACTCCTGGACGTAGGCTTCGGGGAGTCGCGCGAAGGAGGCGAAGGGGTGCCGGTGGAGCTCACGTGGTGGGGTCACGCCACCTGCACGGTCGAGGACTCGGACGTACGTGTGCTCACCGACCCGTTGTTCGTCCGCAGGCTGGCCCATCTGCGCCGCAGGCGGGGGCCGGTGCCGCCGCCGGACGCCTGGCGCGCGGACGTGGCGCTGGTGTCCCATCTGCACGCCGACCATCTGCACGTGCCGTCGCTCGCGCGGCTCGCGCCGGGCACGCGCCTGCTCGTGCCCCGGGGCGCACGACGGGCGGTGCCGGGGCTGCGCCGGCTCGGGCACCTGAAGCTGACCGAGGTCGCGCCCGGCGACGAGACGGCCGTCGGCGACCTGCTGATACGGGCGGTGCCCGCGCGGCACGACGGGCGGCGGCTGCCGTTCGGCCCGCACCGCTCCCCCGCGCTCGGCTATGTCGTGGAGGGCGAGGGCCGTACGTACTTCGCCGGTGACACCGGCCTGTTCGACGGCATGGAGAAGGAGGTCGGGCCGGTCGACGCGGCACTGCTGCCGGTCGGCGGCTGGGGGCCGTACCTGGGGCCCGACCACCTGGACGCCGGGCGGGCGGCCGAGGCGCTGGCCCGGCTGGCGCCGGCCACGGCGGTGCCGGTGCACTACGGCACGTACTGGCCGATCGGGATGGACGCCGTGCGCCCCCATGAGTTCCACACGCCGGGCGACGAGTTCGTGCGCCTGTCGGCGCTGCGTGCGCCGGACGTCGCGGTGCACCGGCTGGGGCACGGCGAGAGCGTGCGGGTGGGGGTCGCGAGGTGACCTGGCTGGGCGCCGCCGTGACGAGCATCCCGACCGAGCCGACGCAGCAGGCGCTGGGCTATCCGTCGCTGTTTCTGCTGGTGCTGATCGGGGCGCTGGTGCCGGTGGTGCCGACGGGTGTGCTGGTGAGTTCGGCGGCCGTGGTGGCGATGCACCAGACCCTGCCGTTCTCGCTGCTGATGGTGTTCGCGACGGCGTCGCTGGCCGCGTTCTGCGGGGACATGACGCTGTACTGGCTGGGGCGGCGCGGGGTCGGCTCGAAGAACGGCTCGCGCTGGCTGGAGGTGATCCGGTCCCGGGCACCGGAGGACCGGCTGGAGCAGGCGCAGGAGAAGCTCGCCGACCACGATGTCGCGGTGCTCGTGCTGTCCCGGCTGGTGCCGGCCGGGCGGATCCCGGTGATGCTGGCCTGCCTGCTGGCCGAGTGGCCCTCGCGCCGCTTCGCCCGGGGCAATCTGCCGGCCTGCGTGGCCTGGGCGGTGACGTACCAGCTGATCGGGATCCTGAGCGGCTCGCTCTTCAGCGAGCCGTGGGAGGGTGTGGCCGCGGCGATCACGCTGACGGTGCTGGTGAGCGCGGCCCCGAGCGTCTGGCGGCGGCTGCGGGGGCCGGCGAAGGCGTAGGGCGCCGGAGCCGGGCCCCCTGAAGCCCGTTCACTCGTCGTCCAGCACGCGGGAGCCGCCGACCGGCAGGTCCCACAGGTCCTCCCGGGGCAGGCCCGCCCGCTGCCAGGCGGCGCGGACGCGGACGAGCGGTTCCCGTACCGGTTCGGCCGACAGCACGAAGGTGCCCCAGTGCATCGGTGCCATCCGCCGGGCCCCGACGTCCTGTGCGGCGCGGACCGCCTCCTCCGGGTCGCAGTGCACGTCGCTGAGCCACCAGCGCGGGTCGTAGGCGCCGATGGGGAGCAGCGCGAGATCGATGCCGGGGTAGCGGCGGCCGATGCGGGAGAACCAGTGGCCGTAACCGGTGTCGCCGGCGAAGTAGACGCGCCGGCCGTCGCCGTCGGTGAGGACCCAGCCGCCCCACAGGGTGCGGCAGGTGTCGGTGAGGGTGCGCTTGGACCAGTGGTGGGCCGGTACGAAGTCGAAGCGGACCCCGCCCAGCCGGGCGCCCTCCCACCAGTCCAGCTCGGTGACGCGGGTGAAGCGGCGCCGGTGGAACCAGCGGCCGAGCCCGGCCGGCACGAAGACCGGGGTGTCGCGCGGGAGCCGGCGCAGGGTCGGGGCGTCCAGGTGGTCGTAGTGGTTGTGGCTGATGACGACCGCGTCGACCGGCGGCAGGTCGTTCCAGGCGACGCCGACGGGGGTGATGCGGGCCGGGGTGCCGAGGATGCGGCGGGACCAGACCGGGTCGGTGAGCACGGTGAGCCCGCCGATGCTCACCACCCAGCTGGCGTGTCCCGCCCAGGCGACGGCGACGGTGCGGGCGTCCACGCGGGGAAGCGGGGCGGGGGCGTAGGGCAGTCTGCCGATGTCGGCGAGGCCCTCGGGGCCGGGTCTGACCGCGCCCTCGCGGGCGAACCTGGCGAAGGCCCTCAGGCCGGGCAGCGGTGCGGTCAGCCGGTCGTGGAAGGTGCGCGGCCACACCCGGCGTTCGGCCAGCGGCCGGGGCTCGGCGAGCGGCGGGAAGGGGGCGGCTGTGTCCCGCTCGGCGCCGGCGTCCTGGTCCTGGACGGAGGTGCGGGTGCTCGTGGCCGACCGGGGCTGCTGCGTCATCGGAGGGGCTCCCATCGCTGAGCGTCGCGGAGATCGCCGAAGACCGTCTTCAGGGCGGTCAGCGCGCCGTGCACGTGCGGCAGTTCCAACGGGTCCGGGGAGGTGAGGCATTCCGCGCGCCGCTCGTCGGTGTCCCCCAGCAGGGGGCCGGTGGACAGCCGGACGCGCAGGGCGAGGAGGTCGTCGCCGAAACGGTGGCCGCCGGGGGCGGGCATGCCGAGCCGGGCGGTGAGGACGTCCTCCAGTTCCTGGGCGTCGCCGACGCCTTGGGCGGCGAGCGCTTCACGCAGCGGGCCGAGGTCGGCGTACAGGTGCCGGCCGGCCTGCGGGGGCCGGGCGGTGGCGCCCTCGGCGACGACGGCGGCGTGCACGGCGGCGGCCACGCGCGCGTGCAGGCGTACGGCGGCCGACCGGCGGGCGGTGACCGGCTCGGGTTCGGCGAGCGCGTACCCGGCCGCGGCGGACAGGGGTGCGGCGACGCGGGCACCCAGGGCGGTGAGGACGTCGAGCACACGCGCGTGCAGGCCGTCGCCGGCGGCGGATGCGGGGAAGCGCGCGACCGCGGCCGGCCAGCCCGGCGGCAGCAGCGCGCCGGCCAGGTCGGTGACGACGGTGACCTGCTCGTGCAGCATCTCGGCGGGGCTGAGCAGCACGGTGGCGTGCGGGTCGTGCAGGGTGTCGCGCCAGGTCTCGTCGCTGACCAGGTGCAGTCCCTCGCCGACGGCGGCCTCGGCGGTCTCGTGCAGCAGCTCGGGCGGCGCGACGGTGCCGGTGGGGTCGTCGGCGACGGACAGCACGAGGAGCCGCGGGTCGCCGCCCTCGGCGCGGATGCGGCGCACGGTCTCCAGGAGGGCGTACGGGTCGGGGACGCCGCCGGACTCGGCGGGGGTGGGGACGTGGAAGACGGGCCGGCCCAGCAGCCGGGCGTACGGCGCCCACCAGGCGGCGCAGGGGCGCGGCACCAGGACGTCGCCGCCGAGCGCGGCGGTCAGTGCGAGCAGCAGAGCGTTGGCTCCGGGGGCGGCGGCCACGTGGTCCGGGCCGGTGGGCAGCCCGCGCCGGTCCCAGTACCCGCAGGCGGCGTCGAGCAGCGCCGGGGCGCCGCCGACGGCTTCCTCATGGCCACGCCCCGCGGCGGCGGCGAGCACGGCCGACAACTCGCCCAGCACCGGCAGCCCGTCCCCGGGCAGATCCGGCCCGCGCCGGACGGCACCGTGCCCTTCGGGGAGGTGGGCGCCGGGGTGTGGTGCACCGGTGGCTTCGTCCTCGGGGTCCGTTCGCCGCATGGGTGCCTCCGCGCAGTCCGTGGTGGCGGGTCCTGTCGCCGCCGGGCCCTGGTCCTCTTCCTCGCTCCCGCCCCGGTCGTGCACCAAGTACCCACCGGGCCGCCCGGCCATGGCTCCGGCCCGCTGTCCGCCGCGATCAGTGGTCCCGGGTCTCCCCGCGCAGCCGCAGCCGCAGCCGGTACGCGGCCCCGCCGAACGCCCCCGCGATCAGGACGCCGCCGGCGGCCAGGGCGGGCGCGGAGTCGGTGAACGTCCCGCCCGTGCCGGCCTGCACGCCGTGTTCCGCCTTCCCACCGCCGCAGGACGCCCCCCATGCGGTGGGCTCGGGGCACGGCGGCTTGGTCGTGCAGGGCAGGCCGTGCGTGCCGGAGTGGCCGGAGGGAGAGGTCTTGCCGGAGGGGGCGGGCCGGCTGGGGAGGGCGGGCCGTTCGCCGGGGGCCGACTCGTCGTACGGGACGAGCTCCTCGTCGGGGACGACGGGCTCCTCGCCGGGGACGACGGGCTCCTCGTCGGGGACGGCAGGCGCCTCGTCGGGTGCGGCGGGCGCCTCGTCCGGCACCCCCTCCTCGCCCGGTGCGGCGGGCTCGGCGTACGGCACGGGCTCGTCACCGGGGACGACGGGCTCCTCACGCGGCACGGCGGGGTAGTCGCGCGGGGAGGCGGACGGGCGGCAGGACGCATCGGGGGCCGGGGTGCCCCAGGACCGTCCGGGAGCGGCCGTGTCGCTCGCCCCGGACACCGTCATCGCCGTGCTCCACGGCGCGGCCGAGCCACCGGACGCCCCCGGGCAGGTGCCGTCGACGGCCCACGGGAAGGCGGGCCCCGCCGCGTCCGGGGCGGTCTCCGGGCTCGCGGCGGAAGCTATGCGCGCGGTGCCGCGGTAGGCCGCGCCGGGGGTCTCGCCGGCGGCCTCGCCCGGCGTCTTCACGAGGGCGACGGTGCCGCCCTCGAAGGCCTCCGAGACCGCGTCGAGGGCGTCGGGCGCCTGCTCGCCGGCCGGGTCGCAGCTGACCGGGACGGTGACGGTGTCGCCCGGACCGGCCACCTGCGACCCGGTCGGACCGACCTCGGCGGCGGGTTCGCCGGCCCCCGCCGGCCGTGGGGTACCGCCCGGGTCCGCCACGCCCGACCCGGCGAAGACGCCCAGGGCGGCACCGGCCAGTACGGCGGCGGACAGGACACGGGGGGTGCGGCGCATGGGTTCGGGCTCCTTCGAGCGACGGCTGCGGGGGCACGGCACTCGCGCCCTCGGCCATCACAGCCCGCCCGGCCCGGCGGCGCGCGCCGCCCTGCGCCGTTCGCGGGACCGGGACGCCCGTGTGGGTGAGGGAGGGGTTTCGCAGCGCCGGCCGCGCCGCCGGTTCAGGCCGCCGGGTCCCGCAGCACCTGTTCCCGCACCCGGTCGCAGCACCGGCTGATCAGCCGGGAGACGTGCATCTGGGAGATGCCGAGCTGCTCGGCGATGCGGCTCTGGGTCATGTCGTCGAAGAACCGCATGTAGAGGATGGCCCGCTCCCGCTCGGGCAGCGCGGCCAGCCGTTCCCGGACGGCCTCGCGGTCGACGACGGTGTCCAGCGCCGGGTCGGGGGCGCCGAGGCCGTCGACGAGCGAGTAGCCGTCGTCACTGCCGGGGACCTCGGCGTCCAGGGACAGCGCCGTGAAGCTCTCCAGGGCCTCCATTCCCTCCCGGACGTCGTCCTCGCTCAGGTCGGCGTGCTCCGCGATCTCGGCGACGGTGGGCCTGCGGCCGGGGGTCGTCCGGGCCAGGTCCTGGCCGGCGAAGCGGACCCGGTTGCGGAGTTCCTGGACCCGGCGCGGCACGTGCAGGGTCCACATGTGGTCGCGGAAGTGGCGCTTGATCTCTCCGGTGACGGTGGGCACGGCGTAGCTCTCGAACGCGCTCCCCCTCGCCGGGTCGTACCGGTCGACGGCCTTGACGAGGCCGAGGGCCGCGACCTGGCGCAGGTCCTCGTAGCTCTCGCCGCGGCTGCGGAAGCGTCCCGCGAGCCGTTCGGCCATGGGCAGCCACGCCTCGACGATCCGGTCCCGGAGTGCTTCGCGTTCCGGGCCTTCGGGGAGGCCGGCGAGGCGGCGGAAGGCGTCGGCGGTGTCGGGGGCGTCGTCGTGCGGGTGCCTGGTTCCGGTGTGGATCGGCATGGTGCGTCGCAACTCCCTCGGAGTGCGGGGTCCTGTCGCGGCACGAGGCACGGGACGGGCGCCGGCGGTGCGACGCGACACGGCCCTGGGTTCGGGCGGTCACCGCGGGAGGGCGTCCGGGAGCCGGACGGACGCATCCGTGGCGGCGTCGCGCCGCTCCCACGGACGTGCCTCCTGTCCGAAGCACTGGAACTGCGCCTGCCCCCGCGCGTCCGCGTCAAACCCCTGGGGCGGCACGCGGTTCCCGTCACGGCGTCCGCGGCAGCTCCGCCGTGGCGGCCGGTTCGGGATCGGCGGACGGCGGTGGGGTGCCCGGCAGCATCAGATCCTCGTACCTGCCCATGGCCAGCACCACGCCGAGCATGAGGACCGGGATGAACACAGCGAGCAGCACCGCCATGGTCCGTCCTTCCCGAGAAGGGGGGCGTGGGGGGTGGTGGCGCCGGACGGGTTCCCCCCGTGCGGCGGGCAAACCCACGGTGCGTGCGGCCGTACGCAGGGTGTCCGCGCAATCGGGCCGGACCCGTCCGGGTGAATCCGTGTCGGCCGTCGGTGGCCGGGTACGCGGTCCGCACCCCCTGATGATGTGGAGGGAGACATGCAGCGAGGCAGTGACCGGATGAGCGTCCACCGCGACGACGAGATGAAGCACGAACTGCAGGGTCTGCTCAGGTCCGGGCATCCCACCCGCAGCGAGGAGTGGAACGACCCGGAGCCGATCGCCGAGGACGATCCGGACGTCATGTACGGGCCGGTGACCCCGGGCCGCGGGCCCACGTACCTGGAGGCGCTCCGGCTGGAGCTGGCCCGGAACCTGACCCGGGGCAGCTTCCCCGCGAGTCCCCGGGAACTGGGCCGTGCCCTGCGCCGCGGCAACGCGCCCGACGCGCTCGTCGAAGGGCTGGAACGGCTGCCCGGCAAGGCGCGCTACGACAATGTCCAGGAGCTGGCCGTCGCCCTGACCGAGAGCGGCGGTACGGGACCGCGGGGCGCGTAGGCGCCGGAAGGGCGGACCGTGATGGCCGAGTACGTGAGGGACGTGATGACCGCGGGTGTGGTCGCCGTCCGACCCGACTCCTCCCTCGTCGAGGCGGCGCAGCTGATGCGCATCCAGAACATCGGTGATGTGGTGGTCGCGGACGGCCAGGACGTCGTGGGCGTGCTGACCGACCGGGACATCACGGTGCGGGCCGTGGCGGACGGCATCGACCCCCTGTCGGTGAGCGTCCGCACGGTCTGCACCCCCGATCCGCTGACGGTCTCCCCCGGTGATCCGGTTTCGGACGCGGTGACGCTGATGCGTGAGCACGCGGTGCGCCGGCTGCCGGTCGTGGAGGACGGGCTGCCGGTGGGGATGGTGAGCCTCGGCGATCTGGCCGAGGCCCGGGACCCCGCCTCCGCGCTGGCCGGCATCAGCCGCGCGGCACCGGACGGCCGGGACGGCACCTGACAGCGCCGAACGACACGTGCGCCGGGCGGTGGCACCCGCCGGCGCGCCGGAAAGGAACCCGAACCACATGCGCATCGCATTTCTGACCGCACCCGAAGGCGTGGAGCAGGTCGAGCTGACCGAGCCGTGGCAGGCGGCGAAGGACGCGGGCCACGAGCCCGTGCTGGTCTCCACGCAGGCCGGGAAGATCCAGGGCTTCAACCACCTCGACAAGGCGGACACCTTCCCCGTGGACGAGGTGGTCGGCGAGACGTCGGCCGACTCGTTCGGCGGGCTGGTCCTGCCGGGCGGCGTGGCCAATCCGGACTTCCTGCGCACGGACGCCGGGGCCGTGGCGTTCGTGAAGGACTTCTTCGACCAGGGCCGGCCGGTGGCCGCGATCTGCCACGCCCCGTGGACGCTCGTCGAGGCGGACGTCGTACGGGGGCGCGTGCTGACCTCCTGGCCGAGTCTGCGGACCGATCTGGAGAACGCGGGGGCCACGTGGGTGGACGAGCAGGTCAAGGTCTGCGACCACGGTGACAGCACGCTGGTCACCAGCCGCAAGCCGGACGACCTGGAGGCGTTCTGCGAGACCTTCCTGGCGGAGTTCGCCAAGGCCGGCTGAGCCCCCGGCGCGATCCGGCCGGACGCGCGTCACGGACGCGTGGTCCGGCCGGACCCCTGTCCTGACGCCGGACGCGCCGACTCAGGCGCCCGGAGCGGCGTCCTCCCCTGAGGTCCGTTCCCGGGCGCCCTCGCGGGTGCGGCCCGCGGCGACCGCGCGGCGGGGGTTGCGGCGCAGCCACTCGCCCTCGAGCTGCGCCATGCGCCCGTTGTGGGCCCGCAGCGCGTCGTTCGACCCGTAGAGCAGGGTGTCGTGGCGCGTGCGGTGGATGTTCTCCAGCTCCTTCATGAGCTGCTGGTCGTCCAGACGGCCCGGGTCCACCCCGGTCGTGGTGCCGTCCCGCGTGTCGTGTTCGTTCATGCGGTCCGGGTACCCGCCCCGGAAGCACTACCACCCCCGAGCGGCATCCGGGAGGGAGCCATGGAACTCGCCTTTCTGCACCCACTCTACGAAGATCCGGGGCCCTGGGCCTCCGTCTACGTCGACCTCTCCCGGCACACGGAGGACACCCCCCACGAACGGGAGCTGACGGCCGCCGCGGTGGCCCGGGAGCTGGCCGCGCAGGGCGCGGACGACGCGACGTGCCGGGCCGTGCGGGAGGCCGTGGACGGGCTGCGCCACTCCACCGACCCGCACGGGCGGGCCCTGTTCGCCCGGGGCGGGGAGGTGGTCCTGGACCCGCCGCTGGCGCGGGCCCCGCAGGGCGGCACCGAGGCCCGCTGGGCGCCGTTGCCGCACGTGGCGCCGCTGCTGGAGCTGGCGGGCGAGGACCCGGTGTGCGTCGTGGCGTACATCGACCGCAAGGGTGCCGACTTCGAGCTGCGCAGCGCGCTGGGCAGCAAGGACGCGGGCTCGGTGACCGGCAGGCAGTGGCCGGTGCACCGCACGAGCACCGTCGACTGGTCGGAGCGCCACTTCCAGCTGCGGGTGGAGAACACCTGGGAGCACAACGCGGCGGAGATCGCGGACGCGCTCGCCGTGTGCCAGGAGGAGACCCGCGCCGACCTGCTGATCCTCGTTGGTGACGACCGTGAGCGGCGGGCCGTGCACGAGCGGCTGCCGAAGCGGCTGCAGGGCCGGATCGTGGAGGCCGCGCACGGTGCGGGCAGCCGGCTGCTGGACGCCGACGTGGAGCGGCTGCGCGACGAGCACGTGCGCGCGCGGGCGCGGGACGACCTGGACCGGTTCCTGGCCGCCCGCGCACCCGACGACGAGGGCCGGGCCGCCGCGGCGGAGGGTGTGCCGGCGCTGGTCGAGGCCGCCCGCGAGCACCGCATCGACGAGCTGCTGATCATCCCGGACGGGCCGGACACCCACCGCGAGGTGTGGATCGGCGAGGACCCCGACCAGCTGGCGATGCGCCGTACGGAGCTGAAGACGCTCGGCGAGCAGAACTCGTGGTCGGCCCGCGCGGACGACGCGCTGCTGCGCTCGGCGGTGATGACCGGTGCCCCGGCGATCTCGGTGACGCCGGCGCTGCCGCAGGAGGAGGCGGACGCGCCGGTGGGCGGCCTCGGCGCCCTGCTGCGCTGGCGCTGAGCCCGGCCGCCCCGGGCCCGCCCCCTCCCGGGGACCTCCGGTGGCCCGCTAGCGGGCCCGCTCCACCCGCCGTTCGTCCCAGACCGGCTCCGGCGTCTCGCGGACGCGGCCGTCGCCGCCGAAGACGAGGTAGCGGTCGAAGGAGCGGGCGAACCAGCGGTCGTGGGTGACCGCGAGGACCGTGCCCTCGAAGCCCTCCAGGCCCTCCTGGAGGGCTTCGGCCGACTCCAGGTCGAGGTTGTCGGTGGGCTCGTCGAGCAGCAGCGCGGTGACGCCCTCCAGTTCCAGCAGGAGGATCTGGAAGCGGGCCTGCTGGCCGCCGGAGAGCCGCTCGAAGGTCTGCTCGGCCTGCTGGGTCAGCTCGTAGCGGCGCAGCCGGGACATGGCGGCACCGCGGTCCTGGGAGTGCTCTCTCCACAGGATGTCCAGCAGGGTGCGTCCCACCAGCTCGGGGTGGGCGTGGGTCTGGGCGAAGTGCCCCGGCACGACGCGCGCGCCGAGCTTCCAGTTCCCGGTGTGCGCCACGTCCTCGCCCGCGAGCAGCCGCAGGAAGTGGGACTTGCCGGAGCCGTTGGAGCCGAGGACGGCGACCCGTTCGCCGTAGAAGACCTCCAGGTCGAACGGCTTCATCAGGCCGGTGAGCTCGAGGCCCTCGCAGGTGACGGCGCGCACGCCGGTGCGGCCGCCCTTGAGGCGCATCCTGATGTCCTGCTCGCGGGGCGGCTCGGGCGGCGGTCCGGCCTCCTCGAACTTGCGCAGCCGGGTCTGGGCCGCCGCGTAGCGGGAGGCCATCTCGTGGCTGACGGCGGCGGCCTGACGCAGGGTCAGGACGAGCTTCTTGAGCTGGGCGTGTTTCTCGTTCCAGCGGCGGCGCAGCTCCTCGAAGCGGGCGAAACGCTCGCGGCGGGCCTCGTGGAAGGTGGCGAAGCCGCCGCCGTGCACCCAGGCGTCGGCGCCGGCGGGTCCCGGTTCGAGGGAGATGATCTTCTGGGCGGCGCGGGCGAGGAGTTCGCGGTCGTGGGAGACGAAGAGGACCGTCTTGCGGGTCTCCTTCAGGCGCTCCTCGAGCCAGCGCTTGCCGGGCACGTCGAGGTAGTTGTCCGGCTCGTCGAGCAGCAGCACCTCGTCGGTGCCGCGCAGCAGGGCCTCCAGGACGAGGCGTTTCTGCTCACCGCCGGAGAGCGTGCGCACCTGCCGCCACTGGGCTTTGTCGTAGGGGACGCCGAGCGCGGCCGTGGTGCAGATGTCCCACAGCGTCTCGGCCTCGTAGCCCTGGACCTCGGCCCAGTCGGCGAGGGCCTGCGCGTAGCGCATCTGGGCGGCCTCGTCGTCTGGGGGCACCTCCCAGGCCGTTGAGGCACTGGGGGACGTCATGATGGCGTGCTCGGCGGCGTCGACGGCGCGCGCGGCCTCGCGGATGCGGGGCGGCGCGACGGACACCAGCAGGTCCCGGACGGTCGTCTCGTCGCGCACGGAGCCCACGAACTGCCGCATCACCCCGAGGCCGCCGCCGACGGTGACGCTCCCGCCGTGCGGCTTGAGCTCGCCGGACAGCAGGCGCAGCAGGGTGGTCTTGCCCGCCCCGTTGGGTCCGACGAGGGCCACGACGGCGCCCTCCCCGACCCGGAAGGAGGCGTCGCCGAGCAGCGCCCTCCCGTCGGGGAGGTAGTACTCCAGGTGCGCGGCTTCGAGATGACCCATGGGCCGGATTCTGCGGCGCCGGACGTCATCGGGGCAAATGCTTTGTCCCGCGCCGCGTGGGACACGCCACCCGCAGGAAACCCTCTTCGCCGGGTAGGCGGGAGGGATGAGCCCCGATGTAGACCTCACCGCCCCGACGCCCGGCCCGCATCCGGTCCGCGACGGACTGCTGCGGCTGGACCAGCGCGTGTTCGAGGGGGTCGCCGCCCGGCACTGGCCCGGCGCCGACCCCCTGCTGCCCCGGCTCAGCCGCGGCGCCAACCACGGCGTGCTGTGGTTCGCGGCGGCCGCCGCACTGGCCGCGGCCCGCACCCCGCGGTCCCGGCGCGCCGCCGTCCGGGGCCTCGCCTCGCTGGGTCTGGCCTCCTTGACGATCAACACCCTCGGCAAGCGCTCGGTCCGCCGCCCCCGGCCCGTCCTCGACCCGGTGCCGCTGGTCCGGCAGCTGAAGCGGCAGCCGATCACCACGTCCTTCCCGTCGGGGCACGCCGCGTCGGCCGCCGCGTTCGCGACCGGTGTCGCGCTGGAGTCGCCGGCGTGGGGCGCCGCGGTGGCGCCGGTGGCGGCCGCGGTGGCCCTCTCCCGGGTCTACACGGGGGTGCACTTCCCGAGCGACGTGCTCGCCGGTGCGGCGCTGGGGGCGGGCGCCGCGTTCGCCGTACGGGGCATGGTGCCCACGCGCGCCCAGCTCATACCGCCGGCCAGGCCGCGCGCCGAGGTCCCGGCGCTGCCTGAGGGCGAGGGCCTGGTGATGGTGGCCAACATCGCCTCGGGCACCGCGGACCGGGTGCGCGCGCTGTGCGACGCCCTGCCCGCGGCCGAGGTCGTCGAGTGCGAGCCGGGGGACGTCACCGCCGAACTGGAGAAGGCGGCGGTCCGCGCCCGGGTGCTCGGCGTCTGCGGCGGTGACGGCACCGTGAACGCCGCGGCCGAGATCGCACTGCGCCACGGCGTGCCGCTGGCGGTGCTGCCGGGCGGCACGCTCAACCACTTCGCCTACGACCTCGGGGTGGAGGACGCCAAGGATCTGTCCCGGGCGCTGGAGGGCGGTGAGGGCGTGCGCGTGGACGTCGGCCGGTTCACCTCCGGCGGGCAGCGCGGCATCTTCCTGAACACCTTCAGCCTCGGCGTGTACCCGGAGCTGGTGCGCGAGCGGGAGCACTGGTCGCCCCGGATCGGCGGCTGGCCGGCCGGGGTGCTCGCGGCGGTCCGGGTGCTGCGCGCCGACCGGCATCCGCTGGAGGCCGAGGTGCGGGGGCGCAGGCGCCCGCTGTGGATGCTGTTCGCGGGCAACGGCACGTACCACCGGATGGGTCTGGCCCCCGGACGCCGGCTGGACCTGGCGGACGGGCAGCTGGACATCCGGGTCGTGCACGGTGGCCGCCGGCCGGCCCTGCGGCTGCTCTCCGCGGCCCTCGCCGGGCCGCTGACCCGCTCCCCCGCGCATGCCGCGGTGCAGGTCAGCCGGCTCCGGCTGGCCGGTGTCGCGCCGGGCACGCTGCTGGCGTACGACGGCGAGATCACCGAGACGCAGGGCGACCTGACGCTGGAGAAGCTGCCCGAGGCGCTCACCGTCTACCGGCCGCTGAGCGGTACCTGCTGACGCCCCGTCAGTCCATATAGAGAAACGCTGGTCTCACCATTCGGTGCGCGGGCGTACGGTGATCCTGCCGCCGGGGCGGGGTCGCCGTACCCCGCGCACCGGTGCGTCGTGCCGTCGCGAAGAGGGGATCCGCCATGTCCGGACAGCGAGAGACCGCCGTGTACACGCACGGACACCACGAGTCCGTGCTGCGCTCGCACACCTGGCGCACCGCCGCCAACTCGGCCGGGTACCTGCTCGGCTCGCTGAAGCCGCACATGAAGATCCTGGACATCGGCTGCGGCCCCGGCACCATCACCGCGGACCTGGCGGAACGGGTGCCCGACGGGCACGTGACCGGCGTGGACCGGGCGCCGGAGATCGTGGCGCGGGCCCGCGCCACCGCCGCCGAACGGGGCCTGTCCAACGCGGACTTCGCGGTCGCGGACGTGCACGCCCTGGACTACCCGGACGACACGTTCTGCGTGGTCCACGCCCACCAGGTGCTCCAGCACGTGGGCGACCCGGTGCAGGCCCTGCGCGAGATGAGGCGGGTGACCAGGCCGAACGGGTTCGTGGCCGTGCGCGACTCGGACTACGCCGCCATGACGTGGTATCCCGCCTCCCCGGGCATGGACGACTGGCTGGACCTGTACCGCCGGGTGGCCCGCGCCAACGGCGGTGAGCCGGACGCCGGACGCCGGCTGAAGGCCTGGGCGATGGAGGCCGGGTTCACGGACATCACGGCGACCTCGGCCACCTGGACCTTCTCGACGCCCGAGGAGCGGGAGTGGTGGAGCGGTCTGTGGGCGGACCGCACCGTGGCCTCGGGCTATGCCGAGCTGGCCGTGCAGGGCGGCCACGCGACGGCGGACGTTCTGCGGGCCGTGTCGGATGCCTGGCGGGAGTGGGGCCGGCGGCCGGAGGGGTGGTTCAGCGTCCTGCATGGGGAGATCCTGTGCCGCAAGGAGTCGTGACGAGAGCCTGAGGCCGCCGCCCCGGGAGGGCTCACTCCCGGGGCAGCAGCGGTCCCAGCGGGCCGAGGTCCAGATTCAGGTCCTCGGGCCGCAGTCCGTAGCGGTCGCGCAGCTCGGTCATGCGGTCGTCGAGCAGCATCAGGGTGAGCCCGATCCGCTCCTCCTGCTCCTCGCTCAGGTCGCCCTCGTCGACGCGGCGCAGCGCCTGGCGCTCCATGAGCTGGCGGAGCAGCTCCACGACGGTCAGCACCAGTTTGACCAGGTCGCGCTCGACCGTGTCGGGGTCCAGGTCGAGGTGCCTGCGGCGGTCGGGTTCTTCGCTCACGTCAGTCCCCGAACGGTGAGGGCACGTTGCGGTTGACCGAGCTGATCAACGCGTTGAGGTCGATGCGGACCAGGTCGACGTCCGCGATGCGCAGCGTGATGTCGCCGGTGATGACGACCCCGCCGGCGAGCAGCCGGTCGAGCAGGTCCACGAGGGCGATCTCACGGCGTTCGACGACGGTCACGACTCCTCCCCGGCGAAGGAGTAGGCGGCCCACGGGCCGGTGAGTTCCACGCGCATCCCGGGGGTGTCGTCCTTGGTGCGGTCCACCATCTCCACGAACTCCTCGGAGACGTCCCGCGGCACCAGGTAGGCGGCGTTGAGGACGTTGCGTCCGGCGGCGCCGGAGAGCGTGGGGTTCTGGGGCGCGTGCAGCCGGGCGTCCTCGGCCCGGGAGGACAGGTTCGCGTGCAGTCGCGTCGCGAACTCCTCGGCCCTGGACCACTGGTCCTCGTGCGCCCGCGCCCGCATGCGCCGCCGGCGCAGGTAGTCACGGCCGGTGGCAGGCTTGGCCTCGGGCTCCGCCGGGCGCTCCGGCTGCCCGGGCTCCGTCTCGACGTACACCTTCACGCCCCACTCCACCCGGCCCTCCAGCCGGTCGAGGGTGTGCCGGAAGTCGTCCTCCCGTTCCTCCATCATCACGCGCACGCCGCTGTCGTCCCGGAAGACGGTGGCCAGCCGCAGCGGCAGCGGCGTGGTGACGACGGTGAGCGCGTCGACGACCTGCTGGTGGGCGCGGGCGGTCCCGGCGAGCCACTCCAGGTTCTCCAGACGGGCCCGCAGCGCCTCCTCCGAGAAGTCGGCCTCGGGGACGTGGCTGACCACGGCGGCCAGCCCGTGGTGGACCAGCAGCCTGGGCGGGTCGCCCGCCACCCCCGTCAGCTGGGACTGGAGGGGCACGTCGAAGGGCCGGCAGACGGCGTAGACGTACCGCAGTGCCGTCATCGTTCCTCCCTCGGTACGCGGCCGGACTCCAGCTCTCTCAGGCGTTCCCGCAGTTCCGCGTTCTCCCTGGTCAGTTCGTCGCGCCGGGCGCGCGAGGAGAGCGCGGGGTCGCTCTCCCACCAGTCGATGCCCATCTCCTTGGCCTTGTCGACGGAGGCGACGACGAGCCGCAGCTTGATCGTGAGCAGCTCGATGTCGAGCAGGTTGATCTTGATGTCGCCCGCGATGACGACGCCCTTGTCGAGCACCCGCTCCAGGATGTCGGCGAGATTGGCGCTCTGTCCCTGGCCGTAGGGATCGGGCAGCCGGCTGGGAGTGGTCATCGACGGCTCCCTCGGCCGGCGTACTCGTCCTCGTCCTCGTACTCACCCCGGGACGCGTACTCGTCCTCGGCGTCCGCCTCGTCGTCCGCGGCGTCGTCCTCGTCGTACTCGTCCTCCGGTTCCTCCTCCTCTTCCTCTTCCTCGTCCGTGTCCTCGTAGTCGTCCTCGTCCTCGGCGTACGGGGCGTCCTCGTCGTCCTCGTAGGCGTCCTCCGCCTCGTCGGGCTCCCCGCCCTCGTGGTCCTCCTCGCCCCCGTGGTCCTCCTCGCTCTCCCGCTCTTCCTCCGCGACCGCGTCCTCGTGGCTGCGGACGACCTCGCCGTCGCGGATCTCACCGCGCCAGCCGTCCTCGGCCTCGCCCTTGAAGGTGATGTGACGGACGTAGTTCTTGAGGTCGAGCCGGGCGCGGCGGCCCTGGGCGCGCCAGATGTTGCCGGTCTTCTCGAACAGCCCGCTGGGGTAGTACTCGATGACCAGGACGACACGGGTGAGGCTGTCGGCGAGCCGGTGGAAGCTGACGACGCCCTTGGTGGTGCCCTTGGCGCCCTCCGACGTCCAGGAGATCCGGTCGTCGGGCACCTGCTCGGTCGTCGTCGCCTTCCAGCTGCGGTTGGACCAGAAGACCTTCAGCTGCCAGTCGGAGGTCGTGTCGTCGGCGCGGTTCGCGCTCTTGACGCCCTTGGCGAAGGTGCTGAAGTCCTGGTACTGGGTCCACTGGTCGTAGGCGGTGCGCAGCGGCACGCCCACGTCGACGTACTCGATGATGACGGTCGGCTTCTGGCCGCCGCCGCCCTTCTTCTTGCCCTTGCCGCCGCCGAGGTTCTTGAAGGCGCCGACCACGTTGTCCTTCACCTTGCCGGCGCCGACCTCGAACGCGGCCCGCATCGGGCTCTTGCCCTCGGCGAGCTTGCGTCCGCCGTCGAGGGCGAGCTTGGCGAAGCCGGGACTGTTGCCCTCGGCGATGTCGTTCAGCTTGCCGGTGGTCTCGCCGAGCTTGGTCCCGACGCCGGTCAGCAGCCGGGTGACCTGGGCGGCGAGGTAGTCCTGCACCTCCGCCTTCAGGCGGTCGGCCGCCTCGCTCTGCGCCACGTCGGCGAGCGGGTTCTTCCTGGCGGCCTTGCCTGCCGTGGAGGCCGCGGATCCGATGCTGTCGGTCATCGCTCACCACCGCCCTTCGACTGCCGGGATGCGGTTCCGCGGGCGGCGGCCGTCTTCTTGCCGGCCGCCTTCTTGGCGGGCTGGGCCCGCTTGGCGGCGGCCTTCCGCGCGGGCGCCTTCGCGGCGGCCTTCTTCGCCGGACGTTTGGCGGGTGCCTTCTTCGCCGGGCGCTCGCGGCGCCGCTCCTGGCGCGGCTCCTCGTCCCGCTCGTCCCGCGGCTCCTCGTCCTCGTGCCGCGAGTCCTCCGCGCCCTCTGCCGCCTCCGAGTCCTCCGAGCCCTCGGATTCGCGGGAGTCGTCGGAGTCCGTGTCCACCGCCGGGGCCGCGCCGGAGAGCTGGTCGCGCACCTGCGCGGTGCGCCCGTGGAGGCGGTCGGCGAGCGCGTCGATATGCCGCTCGACCAGAGCGCCCGAGGCGGCCTTGCCGACCCCTTGCAGGTCCGTGCGCAGCTGGTCCCCTATCTCCTTGAACTGCGGGTTGTTCTGCAGCTGGGTGGAGACGAGTTCCGCGATGCCCTTCGGCGTCAGGTTCAGCTTCTTGCCGGCCACCATGGTGCCCACGGCGACCGCCATCTTCAGTTTCTTCGTGCGTCCGAGCAGATAGCCGGCCCCTACGGCGAGGCCCAGTCCCATTCGATTCATGGTGCCGTCCCGTTGCCCAATCCCGCGCTGTGGCGCGTAGCGATCTCCAGCCGGTCCAGGAGCGCGTCCTCCTCCTGGTCGAACTCCTCCTCGGTGATCTCCCCGGCGTCCAACCGCTCTTCCAGACGGGCGAGTTCGGCCCGGATCGTGGAGGGGTCGTAGTAGATGCGCTCGGCCTCGCCGAGCACCTGTCTGATGGCCCAGCCACCGGCGCGCGCCGGGGCGAGCGGCAGCAGGAGGATCTCCGAGAAGAGTCCCACGGTCGTCACCCCGCTCCGGCGTCCGCACCACCGGCCGCGGTGCCCGCGGGCTCCGCGGGGCCGGGCTCCACGAAGCTGTACGGCGGCAGCGGCCCGTTCACCCGCACCTCCAGGTGCGGCATCTCCTCGCGGGCCCTCTCCACGGCGGCCATGAACTCCTCGGCCGTCTCCCGCTTCACCAGGAACGACACGTTGGCGAGCCAGCCGGTGGACTCGGGGCCCACGCTGACGGCGTCGGCGGCCGGTTCCAGGGCACGCTCCAGCGCGGTGCCGTCCTCGGCCTCCTTGCCCTTGACGGCGGAGGCGACCATCTCGCCGAGCCGGATCTTGTCCTCGTAGCTCCCGCCGCCCGACTTCCGGTTGGACTCCGCGAGGGCGCGGATCTCCGGATTCTCGGCCATCACGTGATGCAGGACGGCTTCCTCGACGTGGTTGGCCTTGATGTTGTACTCGACCCGGTCGTCCAGGGCCCGCAGGCGCTCCCGGTAGTGCTCGGCGCGCTCCGCGAGGACGCCGGTGACCGCGCTGTCGTCCGGTGCGACGCTGCCGAAGCGCATGGGCAGCACGCAGCCCTCCCCGCCCGCCTCGCTGAGCACGTTCTGGTGGGCGAGCAGTTCCCGGCGCTTGGGGCGCAGGTCCTCGGGGGCGTCGCTGACGATCGCCGCCAGGTCGCCCTCGCGGAGGACCCTCACCTCGCCCGGCGGGTTGCCGACCCCCGTCAGCCCTTCCGGGAGCGAGGGGTGGGATGCGGCGGTGATGCCGTAGACGTACGTGCTCACTCCTGCTCCTCCTTACGGCGCGAGGGCGCGGCCTTGCGGCTGCGCGGACGCGAGGCGGTCTCCCGCTCGGAGCCGCTGTCGTCACGGGCCTGCTTGAACGCGTCCGAGATGGTTTCGGCGGCGCCGGACAGCGCCCCCTTGGACTTGCCGCGGGCGCCGGACTCGGTCATCTCCCCGACCAGGTCGGGCAGGCCCGGGTCCTTGCGCGGCCCGGCCTCGAGATCGAGCCGGTTGCACGCCTCGGCGAAGCGCAGATAGGTGTCGACACTGGCGACGACGACGCGGACGTCGATCTTGAGGATCTCGATGCCGACCAGGGAAACGCGCACGAACGCGTCGATGACGAGCCCCCTGTCCAGTACGAGTTCGAGAACGTCGTATAGGCCGCTGCTGCCTCCTCCGCCGCCGGTCTGCTGTGCCGGTACGACAGTCATGTGGGATGTCCTCCATCCGATCCGTGAATGTGTGTCCGTCCGCGCGGTTCAGCGTCCTCCGCCTCGCGCGTCGGCCCGTCCGCGCTCGTAGCGCCGGACCCGCCGATAGCCGGTGAGCTGCCCCTCGGGGTCGAGTTCCACCTGGTAGCTGCCCATCAGGCTCATCGTGTCGGGGACCCGCTCGAGTTCGAGGACCTCGACCTCCAGCGACCAGCCCTCCTCCGTCTGCTCGAAGGACGACACGGTCTCCGCGGTCATCCCGGTGAGCTCCGCGAGCTGGGCGCGTGCCTCGCGCAGGATCTCCATCGGCCGGGGCCGGCTCGTCTTCGAGGGGGACGGCTGCTGCGCTTCCTGTGACTCTTGTGCTTCTTGTGGTTCTTGCGGTTCGGGTGAGTTCTGAGTCTTTCGAGATCTCTGTGATGTACGTGAACTCTGTTGTGGGCTCTGCGATGCGGACTTATGGTTCGTGTTCGACATGGCCACCTCCCCCTCCGTGTGGCCGCAAGCGTGTTCGCCAAACCTCCACGGGCCCATGCATGTGTCACACGTCCGCGCAACCGGAGCGGACGGCGGCCGGTCGGGCCGGAGATCAGCCGCGCAGGGCGTCCAGCCGCCGCCGGGCGGGGCCCAGCGCCCGCGCGCGGCGCGTGAGCCCCGCCCAGGGCCGGGTGCGTGCCTGGTCGACGGCGTCCGCTACGGTCCAGCGCCGGGCGTGCAGTGAGGGGTCGTCCAGCTGGTCCCAGGACAGCGGGGTCGCCACGGGTGCGCCGGGCAGGGCCCGCACGGAGTAGGGCGCCACCGCCGTCTGGGCGTAGGCGTTGCGCTGGACGTCGAGGTAGAGCCGGTCACCGCGGTCCTTCTTGCGGGCGGCGGTGGTGAGCCGGTCCGGGTGCGCCGCGGCCAGGGTGTCGGCGACGTCCCGGGCGAACTCCCGTACCTCGTCGAAGTCCTGATGCCCCTTCAGGGGAACGAGCACGTGCAGGCCGCGCGAGCCGGTGGTCATGAGGGCCGAGGGGAGGCTGATCTCGTCGAGCAGTCCGCCCAGCAGGACGGCGGCCTCGCGGACGCGGGGGAAGTCGTCTCCGGCCGGGTCGAGGTCGAAGACCAGCAGGTCCGGCCGGTCCACCCGCCCGGCCCGTGACAGCCACCGGTGCAGGGTGAGGGCCGCCTGGTCGGCGAGGTAGAGGAGGGAGGCTGTGTCGTCGCAGACGGTGTGGCGGACGGTGCCGCCCTCCTTGGCCACCTCGATGCGGGAGATCCAGTCCGGATAGTGGTCCGGCGTGTTCTTCTGCATGAACCGCGGGCCGTCCACGCCGTCCGGGTGCCGCTCCAGCATGAGCGGGCGGCCCCGCAGGTGCGGCAGCATGAACGGCGCGACGGCCCGGTAGTGGTCGACGAGGTCGGCCTTGGTGTACTCCTCGGCGCCGCCGCTCCCGTCCCGTCCGTTCCCGGCGGGGAACAGCACCTTGTCGGGCCGGTGCACCTCCACGGTGTGCCGGCCGGCCCGGACGGTCCGTACGGCGTCGGGACTCACGCGACGACCGCCTCCCCCACCAGCAGCCGGCCGGCCGCCGCGATGGAGTCGGCGTCGATGCCGGCGGCGTGCAGCTGCTCCTCCGGCGACGCCGAGCCGGGCATCGTGCGCACGGCGAGCCGCACCAGGCGCGGTACGGGCCGTCCGTCGGTGAAGGCGTCGAGGATCGCGTCGCCGATGCCGCCCTCCTCCCGGTGATCCTCCACGGACAGCAGGCAGCCCGTCTCCTCGGCGGCCCGCCGCAGCGTGTCGCGGTCCACGGGCTTGACCGAGTACAGGTCGACGACCCGGACGGCGATGCCCTCGGCGGCGAGAGCGTCGGCCGCGGCCAGCGCCTCGTGCACGGTGTCGCCCGCCGCGACGACGGTCAGCCGGTCCCGGTCCGAGGAGCGCAGCACCTTGCTGCCGCCCACGGGGAACTCCTCGTCCGGCCCGTAGATCACCTTGGTCTCGCCGCGGGAGGTGCGCAGGTAGCGGATGCCCTCCAGGCCGGCCATCTCGGCGACGAGGCGGGCGGTCTGGTTGGCGTCGCACGGGCAGAGCACGGTGGAGCCGTGCACGGCCCGCATCATGGCGAGGTCCTCGAGACCCATCTGGCTGGGCCCGTCCTGGCCGATGGCGACGCCCGAGTGGGAGCCGACGAGATTGAGTCCGGAGCCGCTGATCGCCGCCATGCGGACGAAGTCGTAGGCGCGGGTCAGGAAGGCCGCGAACGTCGTGGCGTACGGCACCCAGCCGCGCGCCGCCATGCCGACCGCGGCGGCGACCATCTGCTGCTCGGCGATGTAGCACTCGAAGTAGCGCTCGGGGTGCTGCTCGGCGAAGAACTCGGCGCGGGTGGAGTCGCCGACCTCGCCGTCGAGGGCGACGACGTCGCCGCGGGCGGTGCCGAGCGCGGCCAGCGCCTCGCCGAAGGCGTTGCGGGTGGCCAGCTCGTCGCCGGTCTCGTACCGGGGCAGTTCGAGCTGTCCGGAGCCGGCGAGGTGCAGGGCGCGCGCGGACGGCGGCTCGTGCACCTGGACGGTGAGGTCGCGCGGGCCGCCGAGTTCGGCGATCGCCTCGTCGGCGTCCGGCAGCGGCTTGCCGTGCTTGCCCTCGCGGTCCTCGACGGCCTTGACGCCCTTGCCCTTGAGGGTGCGGGCGATGATCGCGGTGGGCTGGCCCCGGGTGGAAAGGGCCTCGCCGTAGGCGCGGTCGACGGCGTCGACGTCGTGGCCGTCGATCTCGACGGTGTGCCAGTCGAAGGCCCGGAAGCGGCGGGCGTAGGCGTCGAGGTCGTGGCCGTGCCGGGTGGGTCCGCGCTGGCCGAGCCGGTTGACGTCCACGATCACGACGAGGTTGTCGAGGCGTTCGTGCCCGGCGTGCTCGGCGGCCTCCCACACCGAGCCCTCGGCCATCTCGCTGTCGCCGCACAGCACCCACACCCGGTAGTCGGCGTGGTCCAGCCGCTTGCCGCACAGGGCGATGCCGACGCCGACGGGCAGGCCCTGGCCGAGCGAGCCGGTGGCCGTCTCGACCCACGGCAGGCGCTGCGGCGTGGGGTGGCCCTCCAGGCGGCTGCCCAGCTTGCGGAAGGTGAGCAGCTCCTCGTCGTCGATGGCGCCGGCCGCCTTGAAGGCGGAGTACAGCAGGGGCGAGGCGTGTCCCTTGGAGAGGACGAAGCGGTCGTTGCCGGGGTGGGCGGGGCGCTGGAAGTCGTAGCGGAGGTGGTTGGCGAGCAGTACGGCCATCAGGTCCGCGGCGGACATCGAGGACGTCGGGTGCCCGGAGCCCGCGGCGGCGGAGGCACGCACGCTGTCCACGCGCAACTGCTGTGCGAGTTCGACCAGTTCACCGGTGTTCATGAGTCTCCTTCGAAGGGTCCGTCGGTACGCCGGACGGGGCCGGGGGCGACGCCGGGGCCGGGCGGCGGCTGGTCGGCGGGCGGTTCGGGTCCCGGGTCGGCGGGGCCGCGGGCGGAACGGCTCGGGACGGACGCACCGGCGGCGGGACGGGGCCTGGCCCGGGCACCCGAAGGTCCCGGCTTGGCGCGGGCGCCCGACGTGCCCGGCTCGGCCCGGACGCCGGACGGTCCCGGCTTCGCCCGGCCTCCGCCCGCGCCGGGCTTGCCCCGGGCGCCCTTGGGGCCGGGCTTGGGCGGCGGACCGGGTTCGGGCCGCGTGGGCTCGGGCCGCGCGGGCTCGGGACGGCTCGTGGCGGGGCCGTCGCCGGCCTGGTTCTTCGCCGGCTCACCGCCGGGCTGGTTCTTCGCCGGCTCACCGCCGGGCCGGGCCTTCGCCGGCTCACCGCCAGACCGGTTCCCCGCAGGCTCACCGCCGGGACGACTCTTCGCCGGCTCGCCGCCGGGCTGGTCCTTGGCCGGCTCGCCGCCGGGCCGGTTCCTGGCGGGATCGGGGTCGGGGGCGGCCGGTCGGGCCTGCGTCTCGCGGCGTCCCGGGCCGGCCGTCGTGTCCTCCTGCTGCCGGGGTGCCACGCCCGCCGGGACGCGGGCCAGTTCGGGGGAGGCCGATTCCAACGGGACCGCCCAGGAGCGTACGAGGCCCAGCTGCACGGCCTGCCGGGGCAGCACCGCGTCCAGCAGCCAGTCCGCCGCGACCCGCACCCGGTTGCCCGGCATCGCCGCGAGGTGGTAGCCGCGGGTCACCGCGCCCGCCGCCGGGCCGGACAGCGGGACGCCGAACGGGTTGGCCGCGGCCTTTGCGCCGCCCAGGTCCACGACGAAGCCCAGGTCACGATGGCGGTAGGGCCGCCGCTCGCCGCCGAGGCCGAGGGACGCGGCGACGTTCTCGGCGCAGACCTTGCCGTGCCGCCAGGCGTGCTGCGCGGTCATCGGCGTGTACTCGCCGGGCCTGTCGAGGTCCGGCACCGCCGCCACGTCGCCGCACGCGAACAGTTCGGGGCGCCCCGGCACCTGGAGGTGGGTGTCGACCAGCAGCCGCCCGCGTTCCATGGGCAGCTCCAGGGACTCCACGAGCGGGTCGGGCCGTACGCCCACGCACCACACCAGCGTGCGGGTGTCGACGGTCGTGCCGTCGGTCAGCACGACCCCGTCGTGCGTGGCCTCCCGCACGGAGGTGCCCATCCGCACGTCGACGCCCCGCTGCCGCAGCACCCGCTCGGCGGTGCGGGAGAGCCGTTCGTCCATCTCGGGCAGGACCCGCGGCGCCACGTCCAGCAGCATCCAGCGCGGCCGCATGCCGGTGCGCATCGGGTGCTTGCGGACCTGCGCGTCGGTGTACATCTGGCCGTGCGCGGCGACCTCGGTGCCCGTGTATCCGGCGCCGACCACGACGAAGGTGCAGCGGGCGGCGCACTCCGCGCGGTCTCGGGCCGCGGCGGCCAGCTCCACCTGCCGGGTCACGTGGTCGCGCAGGTAGAGCGCCTCCGGCAGCCCGCGGAAGCCGTGGGCGTGCTCGGCGACGCCGGGGATCGGCAGCAGCTTGTTGACGCTGCCCGCGGCGAGCACCAGCCGGTCGAAGGGCAGCGTGCCCTCCTCGCCCTCAGGGCCGGTGTAGCGCACGGTGTGCCCGTCGAGGTCGATGCCGTGGGCCTCACCGAGGACCAGGCGCACGTGCGGCAGCGTGCCCGACAGGGACACGGTGACCCGGCGCGGCTCCAGGACACCGGCGGCGACCTGGGGCAGGAGGGGCAGGTAGAGGAAGTAGTCGGTCGGGTTGAGCAGGGTGATGTCGGCCTGGCGCCGGGTGAGCCGGGACAGGGTGCGGGCCGTCCGGTACCCGGCGAAGCCTGCACCGACGATCACGATGCGGGGTCGGCTCACGGTTCGCCTCCGGGCTGTCGCGTACCTCGTGCGAGCTTTCCGCGTCCCCTTGAGCAGGGCCGCCAAACGTCCGGCCGGGGCGCCCCGCCCGCCGGTTTCCGGACCGGTGCCCGGGTACCCGGCCCGGGACCCACCCGCCACCGCGTCCTGGAGGCAGCCCATGCCCGAGTACGGATACTTCCTCTCGTCCGAGCAGTACGGTCCCGCGCAGCTGATCGAGCAGGCGCGGATGGCGGAGCAGGCCGGCTTCCAGGCGCTGTGGATCTCGGACCACTACCACCCGTGGAACGACGAGCAGGGACAGAGTCCCTTCGTGTGGTCGGTGATCGGCGCGCTGTCCGACGCGGTGTCCCTGCCCGTGGAGACGGCGGTGACCTGCCCGACCCTGCGCATCCACCCGGCGGTGGTGGCCCAGGCCGCGGCGACCAGCGCGGTGATGACCCAGGGCCGCTTCCGGCTGGGCGTCGGCACCGGTGAGGCGCTCAACGAGCACATCTTCGGTGACGCGTGGCCGGCCGCGCACGTGCGGCTGGAGATGCTCGAGGAGGCCATCCTCGTCATGCGCCGGCTGCTGACCGGCGAGGAGGTCAATCACCACGGCACGCACTACACCGTGGAGAACGCCCGCCTCTACACGGTCCCCGAGGAGCCGGTGCCGATCGACATCTCCGGCTTCGGCCCGGCGGCGACCAAGCTGGCGGCCCGGGTGGGCGACGGCTACATCACGATGATGCCGGACGCCTCCATGGTGGAGCAGTACCGCAAGGGCGGGGGCGGCGGGAAGCTGGTCAGCGGGGGGACGAAGGTCTGCTACGACACCGACCGGGACGAGGCCGTGCGCACCGTGCACCGGCTGTGGGCCAACGAACTGCTGCCGGGCGAGCTGGGCCAGGTACTGCCCTCGCCCAAGCACTTCGAGCAGGCGCAGACGCTGGTCACCGAGGACATGGTGCGGGAGAACCGGGTGTGCGGGGACGACGTGGACGAGCACGTCGCGGAGCTGAAGCAGTTCGCCGACGCCGGGTTCGACCGCGTCTACGTCAACCAGATCGGCCCCGACCTGCGGGGCTTCTTCGACTTCTACCGCACCAAGGTGCTGCCGCAGCTCCAGCAGAGCACCTGAGCCGCCCCGCCGGCGCACGTGGCGCAGCCCCCGGACGCGTTTCCGGGGGCTGCGCCACGTGGGTCCGGGGGCCGTCAGGCGTCACGGCCGGGCGGGTCCTGCGGCGGCATGGGCGGATACGGCACGCCGAGTCCGTTCGGCGGCGCGGCCGGCGCGTGACCGCCCGCGGTGTGGTGGTGGCCGGAACCCGCTCCCGCGCCCGGCCCGGAGGTGTGCGGCCGGGCCGCGCCGCGCAGCAGGTGGGCTGCGACGCCCAGGAGGGCGGCCGTGATCAGCGCGGCGGCCCAGCCGGGCAGGACGGTGGCGAGGGCCAGGCCCACGGTGAGCGCGAGGGCCGCGCCCGCGTACAGCGCGGCGGCGCCCGAGGCGGCGTAGAACGCGGCCTTGCGGCGCTGCTTCCGCGTCTGCTCGCGCAGTTCGTCGCGCACGGTCTCGCGTGCCACCTGCGCCAGTTCGTCGACCAGATGCTTGTCCAGGTGTTCCAAGTGATCCATGCGGTTCATGCCGTTGCGGGTACCCGCGGGCGGGCGGTCCATGGGGACCGCGTGCTCGGCGGCGGCCAACTAGGCTGCTCCGCATGGACATTCTGGGAGCCACACTGCGTATCTGTGTCGACGACCTGGACAAGGCGGTCCCCTTCTACGAGGGTCTGGCCGGCGGCCCGGCGCTGCGGTTCGAGCGCGGGGGCGTCGAGGTCGCCGCGGTCGGCTGCTTCCTGCTGATGAGCGGACCCGAGTCCGAGCTCGAGGTGTTGCGCAAGGTGGCGGCGACGATCGCGGTGACGGACGTAGAGGAGGCCCACCGGGCCCTGGCCGGGCTGGGCGCGGACATCATCGCGGGCCCGGTGCACACGCCCGCCGGCCGCAACCTGATCGCCCGTCATCCGGACGGCGTGGTCTACGAGTACGTGGACCGGCGGGCCCAGTGACCCCCGGCCTGCCGGGGCGGCTCACCCTGCGTCCGGCCGCATCCGGAAGTCGTAGCGGGCCGGCAGCGGCTCGTCGGTGAGCCGGGCCCAGAGCCGGTTGATGCTCTCGTCGCCCTCCCGCAGGTCGGCGACCTCGAAGTCCTCGTCGTAGACGGCCCGTGCCTCGGCGTGCCGGCCCTCGGCGAAGAGCAGCTGCGCCTCGGTCAGCCGGAACCGGCCGCGGGCGCGGACGACTTCGGGCAGCCGCTCCCACACGGCACGGGCGTCCCCGGTGCGTCCGGCCGCGAGCAGCGCCTCGATCGCCTCGCGTCCGAGCGCGGCCGTCGCCGCCCGCCACGGCTCGGCGTCGGTCCCGCGGCAGTCCCCGGCGTCCCGCCGCGCGCACAGGTCGTCGAAGGCGTCGGCGTACCGGTCGGCGGCCCGTTCGGGGTGGCCGCCCTCCCGGTCGGCCAGCGCGAGGCAGCGCAGCAGCGGCCAGCGTTCGACGGCGCCCTCCAGGCCGCGCTCCCAGCTGCGCACCGCCTGCGCCAGATCGCCGGCGTGCCACTGGGCGAGGCCGAGGTGGTACTCGGTGTCCGGGGTGGCGGGCGCCGTCTCCAGCATGTCCCGCCGAGGCGATCCGGCCGCCGAGTCCCGGCAGGACGGTGGCCCGCAGCCGGTCGTTCTCGATCACGAGCGCCTCCAGGGCGCGGGGCGCGCGGTCGCGGCCGTATCCGTCCCTGACCCGTACCGGGAGCAGGCTGCGCAGCGGCTCGTGGTCGACCTGGCGGGCCATGTCGCGCGGCAGACCGGCCCGGTCCCGGTCGTCGATGCGGTGGGCCTCGTCCAGCGGGCGCAGCGGCGGCAGCGGGTTGTCGGGTCCCAGCGGCGCGGCGGGCAGCGTCAGTACCTCACGTCGGATCGTCGTCACGGTTCCCCATGGAAGCCGCTGACCGACGCGGTGAACAGGGGCTTCCCCGGTCACGTTCGCGCGACGTGGCTCACGTCCAATTCGCTGGGTGCCGTGCCGGCGGCCGCCTAGAGTCGTGCGGTCGGCGTTCCGTACGAAGGAGTGGCACATGAGTGAGCAGCACACCTACCGGGTGATCGTCCGGGGCACCTGGGAGGGACTGACGGAGGAGGCACGCGCCCGGCTGCTGGCCGAGGCCGGTGACCACGGCATGGCGAGCATGCGGTTCACCGAGGAGGGGTCGCTGTCGTACGAGCCGTCGCCGCTGAAGCACTTCTCGATGCGGTTCGTCGTGGTGTCGGACGCGGCGGACGGCGAGGAGATGGCGGGTGCGATCGCCGAGGACCGGGCGGAGACGGTGCTGCGCGGGCTCGGCTACGGCTTCGGTGAGCTGAAGTCGACGGTGACCGATCTGGACACCATGAAGATCAACCGCAGGTCACGCTCTCGGCGGTGATCGCCCAGCGCTGGTGGTCGCGCCAGGCCCCGTCGATGTAGAGCATCTTCGGGGAGAAGCCCTCCAGGTGGAAACCGCAGGCGCGGGCCAGCGCGATCGAGGCGGCGTTGCCGGGCTGCACGTTGATCTCCAGGCGGTGCAGCCGCAGCGGCCCGAAGGCGTACCGCACGACGAGGCCCAGTCCCTCGCGCATCAGGCCGCGGCCCGCGGCGCGTGCGAAGGCGCCGTAGCCGAGGGCGCCGCTGAGGAAGCCGCCGCCGACGATGTTGTTGATGTTGACGAAGCCGGCGATGGCCCCGCCGTCCTTCTCGCACACCAGGAACCCGGCCTTGGTCGGGTCCTCGATCAGCCGGGACGCGTAGGCGGTGTACGCCTGGGCGCTGTCCGGCGGGAAGAGCCACGGGTGGTGCAGGTCCTTGCTCTCGCGGACCCTGGCGGTGAATTCCGCGCCGTCCTCGTAGGTGAAGGGGCGTATGCCCACGCGGGGGCCCTCGGCGAGGTGGCGGGACGCGGTGTGCGGCATCCCGCCACTCTACGACGCGGCCGTACGGGGTGCCCGGTCAGCGCAGCGCCGGTTCGTCCAGCGTCAAGGTGCCCGCGTCGGCGTCGAGTTCCGCGCTCACCCCGAAGGGGACGGTGAGGGCGCCCGCGCAGTGGCCGAAGCCGAAGTCCTGGGCGACCGGCACGCCGAGGCCGGCCAGCCGGTCGGCCAGCAGCGGGCGCAGCTGCTCGGCGGGCTCGCACTGCTCCCAGGACCCGAGCAGCACCCCGGCGACGCCGTCGAGCCAGCCGGCGCGCAGCAGCTGGGTGAGGTAGCGGTCGATACGGTACGGCTCCTCCCCCACGTCCTCGAGGCACAGCAGCCCGCCGCGTGCGCGGGGGCGGGCGTGCGGGGTGCCCAGCTCGGCGGCGAGGAGGGCGAGGCAGCCGCCGAGGGTGACGCCCCGGGCGCGGCCGGGCACCATGGGCGTGCTGCTGCCGGAGGCGATGACCCGGACCGTCTCCGGGGCGAACAGGGTGGCCTTCAGGTGGTCCTGGGCCCGCGCGTTCTTGAGGAAGTCGACGCCCGCGGCCATCGGGCCGTGCAGGGTGACCAGGCCCAGCCGCCGGGCGAACGCCTCGTGCAGTGCGGTGATGTCGCTGAAGCCGACGAACACCTTCGGCCCGGCCGCGCGCATCGCCTCCCAGTCGAGCAGGTCGGCCATGCGCTGGACGCCGTACCCGCCGCGGGCGCACAGGACGGCGTCCACGGACGGGTCGCACCAGGCGTTCTGGAGGTCGGCGGCGCGGTCGGCGTCGGTGCCTGCGAGATAGTCGAAGGCGGGATGCCGGTCCAGGACGTGCGGGGCGACGACGGGGTCGAGGTTCCAGCCGCGCAGCACGTCGAGGCCGGCCTGGAGGCGCTCCTCGGGCACCGGTCCGCTGGGCGCGACGACGGCGACGCGGGCGCCCGGCCCGAGCCGGGAGGGACGCAGCAGGGGCTTCACTCGGTCAGCTCCAGGGTCGGGACGCCGGGTGCTTCGAAGCCGAAGACCTGGGCGTAGAGGGAGAGTTCGGCCTCCAGGGCGCGCACCATGGTCTCCGCCCGGCGGAAGCCGTGGCCCTCGCCCTCGAAGGCGATGTAGGCGTGCGGTACGCCACGACCGGCCATGCGGTCGAGGAACCGCTCGCACTGGACGGGCGGGCAGATCGGGTCGTCCAGGCCCTGGAGCAGCAGGAACGGCGCGGTGACGCGGTCGGCGTGCTCGGCGGGCGACCGCTCGGCGTACCGGTCCGGCACCTCGGCGAGGGGGCCGATGAGGCTTTCCAGGTACTGCGACTCGAAATCGTGGGTCTCCCCCGTGCCCCAGCCGGTCAGGTCGAGGATCGGGTAGATGACGGTGCCGCAGGCGTAGACGTCGGTGGCGGCGAGCGACGCGGCGGAGGTCCAGCCGCCCGCGCTGCCACCGCGGACGGCGAGCCGGGCGGGGTCGGCGGTGCCCTCGTCGGCGAGGGCCAGGGCGACGGCCGCGCAGTCCTCGACGTCGACGACGCCCCACTGTTCGCGCAGCCGGTTGCGGTACTCCCGGCCGTGTCCCGTCGAGCCGCCGTAGTTGACCTCCGCGACGCCGATGCCCCGCGAGGTGAAGTAGGCGATCTCCAGGTCGAGCACCAGGGGCGACCGGCTGGTGGGTCCGCCGTGCGCCCAGATCACGTACGGCGGCAGCTCGCCCTCGGGGCCGGTGTGGGCGGGGTGGTGCGGCGGGTGGACCTGGGCGTGGATGTCGCGTCCACCGGGTCCGGTGAAGGTGCGGACCTGCGGTTCGGGGTAGTGGGCGGGGTCCACGGCGTCGTGGTGCGGGGCGCCGACGACGCGGGCCCGGCCGGTGCGGGTGTCCAGCTCCACCACCTCGTAGGCGCTGTGCGGGCCGGCACCGACGGACACCACGCGTTCGCCGTGGGCGGCGAGGGTGGCCGCGAACTCGGTCCAGGGGCCCGCCGCGTCGACGACCTCGCCGGTCTCCGGGTCGAGTATGCCGAGGGCGGTGGCGCCACGGCCGTGCACGACGGCGATCAGGCCGTTGTCGAGCGGGGCGAACCAGCGCTGCCCGAGCTTCCACAGCGGCCCGCCGAACTCCTCCTCGCGGGTGCACAGGGGGCGTCCGTCGCGGTACAGGTTCCACCAGCCGGTGCGGTCCGAGGCGTACAGCAGGGAGCCGTCGGGGGCCCAGTCGGCCTGGGCGACGGACTCCTCGGGGCCGCCGGCGACGGCCTCGGCGTCGTGGAAGGTGCCGTCGGCGCCGATGCCGGCGACGAGCAGCTCGGTGCCGTCCCAGGGCATGCGCGGATGGTCCCAGGCGAGCCAGGCGGCGCGGCGCCCGTCGGGCGAGACGCGGGGCCCGGTGACGAACCGGTGCCGGTCGTCGGTGAGCTCGCGCACCGCCGACCGGTCGTCGGCCGCCGAGCCGTCCAGCGGGACCGCCGCCAGGACCCGGCGCACATCGGTCGGTCCGTCGCCGGTGAACTCCTCCAGCACGCACCACACCTCGCCCCGTTCGGGACGTGCCTGCGGCTCGGCCCAGCGCAGCCCGCCGCCCACCGGGGAGACGGGGGTCAGCGGGCGCGGCTCGGCGCCGCCCGGCTCGTAGGCGTAGAGCCGCTGGTCGGCGAAGTTCACGAAGACCACCAGCGGACCGGTGGGGGTGGTGAACGCGCTCCAGGGCCGGCCGCCGTACTCGATGACGCGGCTGCGCACGTTCCACGGCGGGGGCAGCACCGGTTCCTCGGTGCCGTCCGGGTGCCGCCGAACCAGGGTGCGCCGGCCGCCCTCGGCGGGCCTGGGCGCGGTCCACCACACCTCGTCGCCGACGAAGCCCACGTCGTCGGGCCGCCCGTCGTGCGCGGCGGCGAGCGCCGCGTCGATCGGCGAGGGCCACGAACCGTACGCCAGAGTCTGCACCGACTCCCTCATCTCCTTCTCCCCAGGGCCTTGCCGAGCGTGCGCCGGGCCGTGTCGTGTCGCGCTATGCGGTGCGCAGGAACCGGTCGAGGACGCGGACACCGAAGTGCAGCGCCTCGACGGGGACGCGTTCGTCGACGCCGTGGAAGAGGGCCTGGTAGTCGAAGCCCTCGGGCAGCTTCAGCGGCGCGAACCCGTAGCCGGTGATGCCGAGCCGCGAGAACTGCTTGGCGTCCGTGCCGCCGGACATGCAGTACGGCACGACGTGCCCCTCGGGGGCGAACTCCTCGACGGCGGCGCGCATCCTCGCGAACGCCGGCGAGTCCACCGGCGCCTGGAGGGCGACCTCGCGGTGGGCGAACTCCCAGTCCACGTCCGGCCCGGTGAGCCGGTCCAGGGTGTCGCGGAACTCGTCCTCGCAGCCGTACAGGAAGCGCCCGTCGACGTGGGCGACGGCCTGGCCCGGGATGACGTTGAGCTTGTACCCGGCGTCCAGCATGGTCGGGTTGCTGCTGTTGCGGACGGTGGCCTCGACCAGCTTGGCGGCCGGTCCCAGCTTGGCCAGCAGGGTGTCGACGTCGTTCAGGTCGGCGTCGACGCCGTACAGGGCGGCGAGTTCGGTCAGGGCGGCGGAGACGGTCGGGGTCAGCCGCAGCGGCCACTCGTGCTCGCCGATGCGGGTGATCGCCGCCGCAAGCCGGGTGACCGCGTTCTCCCGGTTCACCTTGGAGCCGTGTCCGGCCCGGCCGCGCGCGGTGAGCTTCAGCCAGCCGGTGCCGCGCTCGCCCGCGGCGATCGGGTAGATCTGCCGGCCGCCGCCGTCGTGGAAGGTGAACGCCCCGGACTCGCTGACGCCCTCGGTGCAGCCCTCGAACAGGGCGGCGTGCCGGTCGGCGAGGAAGCCGGAGCCGTCCTCGGCGCTGGCCTCCTCGTCCGCGGTGAACGCGATGACCACGTCCCGCCGGGGCCGGACGCCCTGCCGGGCCCAGAGGCGGGCGACGGCGAGGATCATCGCGTCCATGTTCTTCATGTCGACCGCGCCGCGCCCCCAGACGACGCCGTCGCGGATCTCCCCGGAGAAGGGGTGCACGGTCCAGTCGGCGGCCTCGGCGGGCACCACGTCCAGGTGACCGTGGACGAGCAGCGCGTCGGCGGACGGGTCGGTGCCCGCGATCCGGGCGACGACGTTGGTGCGGCCCGGGGTGCGCTCCAGCAGGGTGGGCTCGAGCCCGGCCTCGGCGAGCCTCTCTGCGGCGTACTCGGCGGCCGGGCGCTCCTGGCAGTCGCCGCCTCCGCGGTTGGTGGTGTCGATGCGGATGAGGTCGGAGGTGAACCGGACGACCTCGTCCAGTGCCTGCGCGTCCGTGCCCTCGGGCCCGCTCGCGGGGTGCTCAGCCATACTGCTCCTCCACGGCGGCCGAGGCGATCGTGGTGACCGCCTTGAAGGTACGGATCGTCTCGAACATGGTGTCGTGGGTGTAGGCCACCTTGCGCTCGCCGACGCGGGCCACGCCCGGTACGACGGTCGCGGCGTCCGCCAGGTGCTCGGCGTCGAACTCCACGGCCACCGTGAACGGGCCGCCGTCCACCGGTTCGTGCCGCACCGCGAGCTTCGTCGCCTCCTTGGCCGCGGCCCGGATGTCGGCGGCGGTCCTGGCCGGGGGGCGGCAGACGGCCGCGTACCGCGAGACATGGTCCTTGACGGCGACCTTCCGCGCCTCGGGCGCGTAGCCGAGGGCGTCCTCGCAGGCCACGTCGTCGCCGGTGACCAGCACGACGGGCACCCCGTACTCGGCGACGACGTGCGCGTTGAGCAGGCCCTCGCTGGCCCGTACGTCGTTCAGCCACACGCCGGTGATCTGGTTGGCGAGGTAGGTGTGGGCGAGGACGCCCTCCATGCCGGCGCCGCCGTGGTAGCCGATGAAGGCGATGCCGTCCACGTCGCCGTGCTGGACGCCCTCGACCATGGAAAGGGTCTTGTGGCGGCCGGTGAGCATCTCGGTCCGCTCGTCGAGCCGCTCCAGGAGCAGGTTGCGCATGCTCCAGTGCGCCTCGTTGACGAGCACCTCGTCGGCGCCGCCGTCGAAGAAGCCCTGCACGGCGGCGTTCACGTCGGAGGTGAACATCGACCGGCAGCGTTCCCACTGAGGTGTCCCCGGCAACACGTCGGCCGGCCAGGTGACGCCGGTGGCGCCCTCCATGTCGGCGCTGATGAGGATTTTCACGAAGCGTGGTCCATTCGCAGGTCAGGGGCGTGCCGCGGGGGCGGCGTGGATCTTCATGCCCCGAAACCGTACGCGCTTTCCGGTCGCCTCGGCCAGGCCTGTGGACAACTGTCGGTGGTCCGGACCACTGAACTCACCTCGGACGGCCCAGGCCCGGCCTCAGGGCAGCTCGAAGGGGAGGTCCATGCCGGCGAGGGCCTGCGGGCACGGGCAGCTCCGCTCCTCGGGCAGCCGCCGTATCGTCTCCAGGACGATCTCGCGCATCCGGTCGGAATTGCGCGCGAACATCGCGAAGACCTCGTCCTGCTGCACACCCTCACCGGCGTCCAGGCCGGCGTCGTAGTCGGTGACCAGGGCGATCGAGGTGTAGCAGAGGGCGAGTTCCCGGGCCAGCACGGCCTCCGGGTGTCCGGTCATGTTGACCAGCGACCAGCCGGCCGACGCGAACCACCGGGACTCGGCGCGGGTGGAGAACCGGGGGCCTTCGACGACGACCATGGTGCCGCCGTCGTACGCGTCGGTGCCGACGGCCGCCGCGCCCTTGAGGGCGGTGCTCCGCCCGTCGGGGCAGTAGGGGTCGGCGAAGGGCACGTGCAGCGCCCCCTGGTCGAAGTAGGTCTGGATCCGCCCGCTGGTGCGGTCCACCAGCTGGTCCGGGACGACGACGGCGCCTGGGCCGTGTTCGCGGTGCAGCGAGCCGACCGCGCAGGGGGCGAGCACCTGTCGCACTCCGAGGGTGCGCAGGGCCCACAGGTTGGCCCGGTGGTTGATGCGGTGCGGCGGGTGGGCGTGGGTGCGGCCGTGCCGGGGCAGGAACGCGACCTGCCGTCCGGCCACGGATCCGACCGCGACGGTGTCGGACGGGGCGCCGTAGGGCGTGTCGACGGTGATCTCCTCGGCGTCCTCGAGCAGACGGTAGAAGCCGCTGCCGCCGATGACGCCGAGGGTCGGCGCGGTCTGGGGGGTTCCGGTCATGGGGCTGTCCTTCGGCGAGTACGGTGCGCGGTCAGGGTGCGGTGGCCGGGCAGGCGGCGATCAGGCTTCGTCGGCGAGGCGGGCGAGCAGCCGGGCGACGGTCGTGTGCGTCGCCGGGTCGAAGGCCTTCACGTAGCCGTAGCGGCGTTCCTGGGTGCAGCCGCGGGAGAGCTTGGTGCTCTCCGAGGCGACGGCGTAGTCGAGCGTCGTCGCGCCGATCCGGCTCGCGTGCTCCACCGGTTCGTAGAAGCACAGGGCGAAGTACAGGGGCAGCTTGCCCTGCCAGTCGTAGTCGTAGCCGGTCAGGCGGATGTACAGCCGGGCGCCCCGGCGGACGGCCAGGGAGAAGCCGCGCACCGCGCCGTCCTCGGAGCGGGCGGTGATCACCTCGGCGTCCGCGCCGCAGTGCCGGGCGTGCAGTTCCAGGGTGCGGGTCAGCGCCTCGGGGGCGTAGGCGTGGCCGTACTTGTTGCCGTGCTTCAGCAGCAGGGGCACGAGTTCCCCGGTCAGGTCGGGGGTGAGGGGCTCGACCCGGAAGCGGACGCCGGCCGCCTCGAGGCGGCGGCGCTCGTAGCGCACCTTGCGCCGGCGGTCGCCGGGGAGCAGTCCCAGGTAGGCCTCGAAGCCCGGTGCGGGCAGCCGCAGGGTGGAGTAGTGGGCGGTGGGGAACTCGGCGTAGCCGCGCTCGCGCAGGACGTCCCGCAGCCCGGTGTCGGTGGCGGCGACGAAGAGGAAGGCGGCGCTGGCCGCGCCCGCTGTCCGGGCGTCGTCCTCGCCGGCCGCGACGAGTTCGGCGATCCGCCGCCGGCGCCGGTCCCCGGGGAGTCCGGGCGCCGTGACGAGCGCGGTGTCGGGCACCCTGCGGCCGCCGAACAGGCGGGTGGGCAGCAGGGCGTCGACGGCCCGGCCGGTGTCCTCGTCCGGTTCGACGCCCCGGGCGCCGGCGAGCATGCGCACGGTCAGGTCCACGCGCATGAACGGCCAGGCCTCCGAGGAGGCGTCGAGGGGGTAGCAGGACAGGCCCGCCTCGGCCCGGCCGTCCTCGCCCGCCAGGAGGTAGCGGGGCGGCAGGTTGGTCTGTTCGCTCTCCAGCGCCAGCCAGCCCGGGGAGCGGAAGAGGTCGTCGGGCGGTACGACGCCGTCCCAGCCCGTCCTACGGGCCTCCGTCAGGCTGTCGGTCGTCCACACGGTCATGCCCCGGCCCCCCGTTCCGGGCCGGCGCCGGCGGTCTGCGGGAGCGCCGCGTCCGTCCGGAGGGCGGCGGCGATCATCCGCTGGACCCGCCCGCGGGCCTCGGTGAGGTAGAAGTGGCCGCCGTCGAACACCTCGACCTCGCACCCGGCGTCGGTGAGCTCGGCCCAGCCGTCGAGCGAGGCGGCGGGCACCAGGGCGTCCGCGGAGCCGCCCAGCACGGTGACGGGACAGGTCAGCGGGGCGCGCCGGACCCACTCGTAGGTCTCGTAGGCGGCGAAGTCGGCGCGCAGGGCGGGCAGCATCATCCGCATCAGGGCCCGGTCGTTCCCCACCTCGTCCGGTATGCCCTGGTAGGCGCGGCGGACCTCGGCGAGGAACTCGTCGTCGGGCAGGTGCGCGACCGGAGGCTCCTCGACCAGCCGGTGCGCGGGCGGGCAGGCGGAGACGAACAGCCCGCGGGGCGCGACGGGGAGCCGCCGTGCCGTCTCGTAGGCGACGAGCGCGCCCATGCTGTGACCGAAGAGGACGAAGGGCAGGTCGAGAAGGTCCGCGCAGGCACGGCCGACGCGCCGGGCGATGGCCGTGATGTCGTCGAGCGGCAGCTCGGCCAGCCGCGCCTCGCGGCCCGGCAGGTGCACCAGGCACAACTCCACGTCCTCGGGGAGTTCGGAGACCCAGTGGGCGTAGTACGACGGTCCCGCGCCGGCGTGCGGGACGCAGAACACCCTCGCGCGGGCCCCGGGGCGCGGCCGGGGCCGCTTGATCCATGCCGATGCGGTCATGCGAAGGCCCTCGCTTTCGTTCCGGAGGTGACGCCGGCGAGCACCGAGCAGAGCCGTTCCAGCTCGGCCTCGCTGTTGTAGTAGTGGACGGAGATCCGCAGCAGGCGGCTGAGGCCGCGCTGCTGCATGTCGTGGCAGGCGGCGTTGTCGAGGCACACCCAGCTGTTGATGCCGGCGCGCAGCAGTTCGGCGCGCACCCGGAAGGGGTCGAGGCCGGCGAAGGTGAGGGCGATGTTGCCGCACCGCTCCACGCCCCGGTCCTCGACCGTGACGCCCGGCACCCGGGCGAGGTCGGCGCGGAGTCCGGCGGCGAGGGCGCGGACCCGCTGCCAGGTGCGCTCCACGCCCCAGCCGCGGGCGTAGTCGACGGCCACCCCGAGCCCGATGCGGGCGGCGGCGTTGACCTCCCAGGTCTCGAAGCGGCGGGCGCCGGGGGCGATCCGGTACTCCCCGCCGTGCCACTCGACGCCGTCCAGGCCGAGCACCGCGGGGGTGAGACGGGGGGCGACGTCGCGGGCAACGTAGAGGAAGCCGGTGCCCCGCGGGCCGCGCAGGTACTTGCGTCCGCAGCCGACCAGCAGGTCGCAGTCGAAGTCCCGGACGTCCACCGGGAGCTGGCCGACCGACTGGCAGGCGTCGACGAGGAACAGGGCGTCGGTCCGGCGCACCGCCTTGCCCACCTCGGCGACCGGGTTGACCAGTCCGTCGTGCATGGGCACATGGGCCATGGCGACCAGCTTGACCCGCTCGTCCAGGCGCTGCTCCAGCGCGGCCGTGTCGACCAGGCCGTTGCCGTCGACCGGCAGGAACTCCAGGCGGACGCCCGTGCGTTCGGCGAGGTGGAGCAGCGAGATGTGGTTGCTGCCGTACTCGACGGGCGACACCAGCACCCGGTCCCCGCGGCGCAGTGGGATGCTGGACAGGGCCATGCCCCAGGCGCGGGTCGCGCTGTCCATGATCGCGATTTCGTCGGGGTGGGCGTTCAGCAGGGCCGCGAGCGCGTCATGGGCGCGGGCGACCTCCTCGTGGGCGCGCTCGGCGGCCTCGTAGGCACCCACGGTGCTCTCCAGCGCGAGGTGCCGGGTCATGGCGTCGGTCACCGCGCGCGGGGCGAGGCTCGCGCCCGCGTTGTTCAGGTGCACGACGTGGGCGACGCCCGGTGTGTCGGCGCGGGCCCTGGCAAGGTCGAATTCCATCGGTTGGGTCACCCGTCTTCGGCCGGCGTCTGCGCGAGACGCCTCTGAGTGGAGGTCTCGGGGGCGCTCCGCGCGGACGCGGAGCGCCGTGCCGCGTCAGCCGGCGAGATAGCGCAGCGCCTCCTCGGCGCCGTCGCCGCCGTCCGTCCGCTGTGCCCCGCCGGCCGCCCAGCAGACCTGGGCGAGGTCGGACAGGGTGGTGCAGCCCCACAGGTCGGCCATGGGCAGCTTGAGCCGCAGCGCGCCCTCGAGCCGGACAACCACCTCCAGCAGGGCGAGCGAGTCGCAGCCGACGGCGAGCAGTTCGTCCTCGTCCCGCGGCTCGGGGGTGTCGGTGATCTCCCCGACGACGTCGCGTACGAGGCTGCCGGTCTCCTCGCGGGTGAGGGCGCCCGGTGCGCCCTCACGGGCGGCGGCGTCCTGCCGGCGGCGTTCGAAGGCGCGGCGGATGCGCTCGACGCGGGCGGCGAGGGGCACGGTGGAGACGACGCGCTGCGCCTCCCCGCCGGTCAGTACGGCGCCCAGGACGTCGCCCGCCTGCTCGGGCCGGATCGCGGTGCGGGCGGCGGCGGCGCCGATGCGTCCGGAGCCGTTCTCGTCGAAGCGCCACGAGTCCCAGTCGACGCTGGTCCAGGGGGCTCCGTGGGCGCGCCGCCAGTGCGCGTAGGTGTCGAGGTAGCGGTTGGCGACCGAGTAGATGCCGAAGGCGATGCCGCCGAGCAGGGTGTCGATGCTGGAGCAGACCAGGCAGAACGCCAGGGGCTCGTCGCGGGTCACCCGGTCCAGGACGGCGATGCCGGGAACCTTGGGGCGCAGGGCCGCGAGAGCCCGGTCGGTGCCGGTGTCGGCGATGAAGGAGAAGTTGCGGCTCTCCTCGATGCCCGCCGAGTGCACCACGCCGTCGACGGCTCCCCAGCGGGCGTGGATCTCGTCGACGACGCCGCGCATCGCCGCCTCGTCGGCCACGTCGGCGCCCAGCACCAGCACCTCGGCGCCGAGTTCGCGCAGCCGGCGCACGCCGGGCGCGTCCGCGTCGGGGGTGCGGGAGACGAGCGCCAGCCGGACCGGGGCGGTGCGGGCGAGGACCTCGGCGACGACCAGGCCGATGCGGCCCAGGCCGCCGGTGACGAGGTACACCCCGCCGGGGCGTACGGGCACGGGCACGGGGCCGCCGTCCGGGGCGGGCACCGGCTCCACCGTGGGCAGCAGCCGGTCGCCGCCGCGGTAGACCACCTCGGCGTCGTCGCTCGGGGAGGCCATCTCCGCGAGCAGGCCGGCGGCGGCCTGCCCGGGCGGGGTGTCCGCCGCGAAGTCGACGGCACGGCAGCGCAGTTCGGGGTGCTCCTGCGGGACGACACGGCACAGTCCGAGCGCCGCGGACGCCTCCAGCCGCAGGGTGCGGAGGTCGTCCTCGGGTGCGCCGGCCCCGGGGCGGGGCGCGGGGGCGGTCTGCGCGTTCTCGGTGCCGATCCACAGGTCGGTGCGCTGCCCGGCAGCGGCGAGCGCCTGCACCAGGTGGAGGACCGTGAGGGCGCCGCGGGCGATGCCGGTGTCCTGGTCGGCCGACGGTCCGTAGGACCAGAGGTGGACGGCCTCGGCCACCGCGCCGCCCAGGGTGACGGCCCGGTCCACCAGCTGCCGGAAGTCCTCGGCCTCGGTGGGCCGGACCACGGCGTGGTGGTCGTCCGTGACCTCGAACCGGTCGCCGGGCGCGACGTGCAGCACGGTCCGTCCCGCCGCGGTCAGCTCGGCCGCCAGCGGACCGGCCGGGCCGCCGTCGCCGAACAGCAGGGTGACGCCCTCGACGGGCGGCAGGTCGCCGGTCAGGTACGGCCGGGGCAGCGCGGTCCGTTCCCAGGCGGGCCGGTGGAGCCACTGGGCGACCGGGGCCTGCTCCTCCGCCTCGAGTTCGACGGCCTCCTGGTCGCCGGTCGGGGTGGCCTCGATCCACAGCCGCTCGCCCTGCCACGGGTAGCCGGGCAGGGAGATGCGGCGCCGGTCGGCCTCCTCGAACACCTCGTCCCAGTCCGCCTCGCCGCCGTCGGCCCAGGTGCGGGCCAGTTCGGCGGCGCGCGAGCCGTCGGCGGCGGGCGCCTCGCCGTCGAGGGCGCGCAGCAGCGCCTCGGTGGAGTCCACGGCCACGGCCCAGCGGTGGGCGAAGGGGCGGCGGCCGGTGGCGAGCGTGTGGGCGAGGGCGCCGAGGTCGGTGCCGGGGTGGGCGCGCAGATGGGCGGCCAGGCGGCGCCGTACCTCCGCGAGGGCCTCGTCGCCGCGGGCCGACAGGACCACGGGCAGGGTCCTGCGGGGGCCGGATCCCCCGGTCCCGGCGGCCGGTTCGGGTGCCTGTTCCAGGACGAAGTGGGCGTTGGTGCCGCCCATCCCGAAGCAGCTGACGCCGGCCCGGCGGGGGCCGGGGCCCGGCCAGGGCTTGAGCGTCCGGTTGAGGTAGAACGGCGTGTCGGTGAAGTCGAGGTCGGGGTTGGGCTCCTCGAGGACGGCCATGGGCGGCAGTTCGCCGTGCTTGAGGCACAGCACGGCCTTGAGCAGACCGGCGATGCCGGAGGCGAAGCACAGGTGGCCGATGTTCGCCTTGACCGAGCCGAGGGCGCAGTAGTCGGTGCGGTCGGTGAAGGCCCGGTAGGCGCGGGCCAGACCGCGCAGCTCGATCGGGTCGCCGACCTGGGTGCCGGTGCCGTGGCCCTCGACCATGGCGATGGTGTCGGCGGGGACCCCGGAGGCCTCCAGCGCCGCCTTGACGACCCGGGCCTGTCCCTCCACGCTGGGGGCCGAGTAACCGGCCTTGGCACGGCCGTCGTTGTTCACCGCGCCGGCCTTGATGACCGCGTGCACGTTGTCCCGTGCTTCGAGGGCGTCGTCGAGGCGGCGCAGCACGAGCACTCCCGCGCCGTCGCCCTCCACATAGCCGCTGGCGCCCTTGTCGTAGGCGCGGGTGCTGCCGTCCGCGGAGAGGATGAACCCGTCCTGGTGCTCGTACGCCAGTGTCTCCAGGGCGCTGATGCTGGCCGCGCCGACCAGCGCCATGTCGGCCCTGCCCTCCCGCAGCGCCTCGCAGGCCAGGTGGACGGCGACGGCGGCGGAGGAGCACGCGGACTGGACGTTGACGCTCTCACCGGTCAGGCCGAGCTTGTAGGAGATGCGGGTGGGCAGGGTGTCGGGCCCGTTGGAGAGCTGGACGAGCATCTGCTCGGCGGCGGAGCGCGCGCCGAAGTCCCGGGTGCCGTAGTAGGTGTTGGGGCCGACCGAGGTGTAGACGGCGACGGTCTCCCGCAGCCGGTACGGGTCGTGGCCGGCGTCCTCCAGGGCGTTCCAGGACAGCTCCAGCAGACGCCGGTGCTGCGGGTCGAGGACCTCGGCCTCGCGGCGCGGTATGCCGAAGAACTCGGCGTCGAAGCGGCGGACGTCCTTCAGGACACCGCGGGCGTACACCGTGCGGCGGCCGGTGGCGTGGTCCTCGACGACCCGCGGGGAGCCGTGCGTGAGGCACTCGCGGCCCTGGCGGATGTTCTCCCAGAAGGCGTCCAGGTCGTCTGCGCCCGGCAGTTCGGCGGCCATGCCGATGACGGCGATGTCGCGACAGTGGGGGTCGGTGGGCTGAGCGTTCACAGGGTTCACACCTCGTGCTTGGCCATGGCCGCGGCGAGCGCGCGCACGGTGGGGTATTCGTAGAGGGCCGTGGAGGGAAGGCGGACGCCCGTCCGCTCCTCCAGGCGGAGCTGCGCCTGCTTGATGGTGACCGAGGTGCCGCCCAGGTCGAAGTAGTTGTCGTCCGTGCCGACCGACGGCACGCCGAGGACCTCGGCCCAGATCCCGGCGAGCATCGCCTCCAGCTCGTCGGCGGCGGGCCGGTAGGCGGTGCCCAGGCCGAGCCGGGGCGCCTCGGTGCCGGCGCGCAAGGCGGCGCGGTCCGTCTTGCCGTGCCGGGTGAGCGGCAGCCGTTCCAGGCGGTGGAACTCGCTGGGGATCATGTAGTCCGGCAGCCGGGTGGCGAGCCGGGCCCGCAGCTCGGCGACGGTGGGTGCGGCGCCGTGCGCCGGGATGACGTAGGCGGCGAGTACCCGGCCGGCGCCCTCGCCCCGGTCCACCACGGCGGCCTGGGCGACGGTCGGCTCGTCCAGGAGGGCCGCCTCGACCTCGGTCAGCTCCACCCGGTTGCCGCGGATCTTGACCTGGCCGTCGGTGCGGCCGACCACCTGGACCAGTCCGCCGGGGAGCATCCGGCCGAGGTCGCCGGATCGGTAGATCCGGCCGTCGGCGGTCTCGCCGAACGGGTCGGGCAGGAAGGCCCGTTCGGTGAGGTCGGGGCGCCGGTGGTACTCGCGGGCGAGCGCGGGTCCGCCGATGTACAGCTCGCCCAGCTCCCCGTCGGGCACCGGCCGCATCCCCTCGTCCAGGATCCACACCCGGGTGCCGGGCAGGGGGGTGCCGACCGGCGGGGGCGCGTAGGCGAGGTCGGACTCCTGGAAGATGCGGCAGCAGGTGAACACCCCCGCCTCGGTGGGTCCGTAGCCGTTGGCGAAGCGGATGTCGGTGGACCGCATGGCCTGGGCCAGGTGCGGGGTGGACACCACCTCCCCGCCGATGACCACCTGGCGCAGTCCGCTGTCCTTGAGCCGGCCCTCGTCGACCAGCTGGTTGAACAGGGTGGGGGTGAGCCAGCAGGTGGTGACGCCGTGGCGGCGCACGGTGTCGACGACGGCGTCCGCCGAGGAGCGCTGCTGCTCCAGCAGGACCAGCCGCGCGCCGTTGGCGAGGGCCGCCCAGATCTCGAAGACGGAGGCGTCGAAGGAGAGCGGACAGGCCTGGAGGAACGTCTGGTGCTCGTCGAAGTCGCCGTAGAGGCCGGTGCGGACGATCCGGGCGGCGGCGCGGTGCGGGACGGCCACGCCCTTCGGGGTGCCGGTGGTCCCGGAGGTGTAGATGACGTAGGCGAGGTTCTCCTCGTTCGCGAGGGCGGCCGTCTCCGGTTCCGGGACCACGGGGTCCGCGGCATCGGCGGCGTCGGCGCGGACGCGGACCCCGTCGAAGACGAGGCCGCGCTCGTCGGTCGCGGGGGTGGTGACGACGACCCGTACTCCGGCGTCGCGCAGGATGAACGACACGCGGTCCGCCGGGTCGTCGACCCGGAGCGGCAGATAGGCGCCGCCCGCCTCCAGTATGCCGATCATGCCGATGAGCATCTCGACGGACCGCTCGGCGAAGAGACCGACCACCACGTCGGGTCCGACTCCCTCGGCCCGCAGCCGGGCGGCCAGGGCACGGGCCCGCTCGTGCAGTTCCGCGTACGTCAGGGAGCGTTCGCCCTGGACGACCGCGACGGAATTCCCGCGCCGCCGCGCCTGTCCGGCGAATTGGTCGTGCAGGCATCGGCCGGCCGGCCGTGAACCCGGGTCCGACTTCTTCTGTTCCGCCATTCCGTACCCTCAACCCTCATTCTTCACCGGACGACGACCGCTTCCTCGCCTTTCCTCGGCAAGCGTCGAACAGCCAAATATGGGCGGCCTGCCGTTGTCAATGCCGTCCGGACGCCGCGGTGGTGACCGAACGCGCTGGAAAGAGGCCTGTTCCCGGTATGCGCAGGGCCTTACGGTCCACCTCGGGACGTTTCTCACCGGGCGAGAAACATACTGTTCTTCTCGGCCGGTGAGAAAGAAATGATTTCGCCCTGCCGGGGGTTGTACAAATGCCGTACGATCCACCGACGGTGAAATCCCTCCGGTGGTCCGGGAAGGATCCGCCGGCCTTCTTTTCGCGGATGGAGTGCTGATGACGCTGCTGACCACCTGGCCCGATTCCGGCCCCGGGACCGTGCTGGACCGCACCTCGGATCCGGAGCGGATCGCGGCGGCGCTGGCCCCGCTCGGCGTCCGCTACGAGCAGTGGCCCGTACGGGACGGCCTGCCGCCCGGTGCGGGTGCCGAGGCCGTGCTCGCCGCCTACGCCGGTGAGGTGGAGGCGCTGACCGCCCAGGAGGAGTTCCGCACCGTCGACGTCGTCTCGCTGCACCCCGACGGCTCCCCGGACTGGGCGGACCGGGCCCGCGCGGCGCGGGAGAAGTTCCTCGCCGAGCACACCCACGAGGACGACGACGAGGTGCGCTTCTTCGTCTCCGGCGCGGGGGTCTTCTATCTGCACGCCGGCGGCGTGGTGCACGCCGTGCTGTGCGAGAAGGGCGACCTGCTGGGCGTGCCGAAGGGGACCACGCACTGGTTCGACATGGGCACCCGGCCGTCGTTCACCGCGATCCGCTTCTTCCACGAGGAGGACGGCTGGATCGGCACCTTCACCGGCAGCGAGATCGCCGGGCGGTTCCCCGGCTTCGACACGCTCATGGCCGGCCACGCCGGGGCGGACGCGTGACGCTGCGCCGCCGGGCGGCCGCCGTGGTGCTGGACATCGAGGGCACCACCAGCGCGACCCGCCACGTCACCGACGTCCTGTACCCGTACTCCCGCCTCCGCTTCGCCGGGCTCCTCACCGCACGGCGGGACGAGCCCGAGGTGCGGGGCGCCGTCGCGCAGGTCCGGGAGCTGCTCGGCGAACCGGAGGCGGACGCGCGCCGGATCGAGCGGGCCCTGGGCGCCTGGCTGGACGAGGACCGCAAGGTCACGCCGCTGAAGACGCTCCAGGGCATCATCTGGGCCGAGGCGTTCGCGCGCGGCGACCTCACCTCGCACTTCTACCCCGACGTCGTCCCCGTCCTGCGGCGCTGGCACGAGCGGGGGGTGCGGCTGTACGTCTACTCCTCCGGCTCGGTGTCCGCGCAGCGCTCATGGTTCGGGCACACCGCGGAGGGCGACCTGTCGGAGCTGGTCAGCGGCTTCTTCGACACCCGCAACGCCGGGCCCAAGACGGCGTCCGCGTCCTACCGCGCCATCGCCGCGGCGACGGGGGCGGCGCCCGCGGACACCCTGTTCCTGTCCGACCGGGCGGCCGAACTGGACGCGGCGCGGGAGGCGGGATGGCTCACGGGCCTGCTGCTCCGGCCCGAGGAGCCGCACCGGGAGGCCGACGGCACGGACCACCCCGGTGTGCGCTCGTTCACGGAGATCGACCTCGTCCTCGCGGAGGGAATGTCATGACGGGAACCACGACCGGCGGTGCGCCTCGGACGGCGGCCGCGGGCCGGACGCTGGCCGCGGAGGCGGCGCGGTTCGCGGCGCTCGGCTGGATGCGCGGGACCTCGGGGAACCTGTCCGTGGTCACCGGCCGGGACCCGCTGCGCCTGCTGGTCACGGCGAGCGGGCTGGACAAGGGTGAGCTGCGCCCCGAGGACACGGTCCTGGTGGACGCGGAGGGCGGGGCCGTGCCGGGCGCCCCGGCCGCCGGGAGGCCGTCCGCGGAGGCCGCCCTGCACGCCCGGGTGGTGCGGCTGACCGGTGCCGGCGCCGTCGTCCACGTGCACACCGTCGCCTCGGTGGCGATGGGCCGCCGGCGTCCCGGGGGCATCGTGTTCCGCGACCTGGAGATGCTCAAGGGCCTCGGGCGGGCCGCGCACGACGAGGAGGTCGTGCTGCCGGTGATCGGCAACTCCCAGGACATGCGCGTCCTCGGCGACCGTCTGGAGGCGGTCCTGGACCCGCGGGTGCCCGCGGTCGTGGTGGCCGGCCACGGCCTGTACGCGTGGGGCGCGGACCCGCGGGAGGCCCGCCGTCACACGGAGGTCGTCGAGTGGCTGCTCGAACTGGAGCTCGCGGAGGGGCGATAGGCGGCAGCCCGCCGGCCGCCGCACCGGGACACCCGGCCCTTGCACGGGGCCGGGCGTCCCGTCGTCCTCGGGTCAGTCCCAGTGGTCCCCGGGCAGCTGGCCCGCCGCGACCTCCAGGACCCCGCGTTCCGAGACCAGTGCGGTGACGAGGGTGCCGGGGGTGACGTCGAAGGCCGGGTTGTGGGCACGGGTCCGGGTGCCGTCCGGCGCGGTGATGCCGCCGCCGATGAGGTTCAGCACCTCCTCCTCGCCGCGCTGCTCGATGGGGATCGAGGCGCCGGTGGCCGTGGCGAGGTCGATGGTGTCGGAGGGCGCGGCCACCATGAAGGGCAGGCCCGCGTGGGCACAGGCCAGGGCGACGCCCAGGGTGCCCGTCTTGTTGGCGGTGTCGCCGTTGCGGGTGATCCGGTCGGCGCCGACGACGGCCGCGTCCACCAGTCCCCCGACGACGGTGGCGGCGGCCGCCGCGTCCGCCTGCACCCGGTGCGGTATGCCCTCCTGCGCCAGCTCCCACGCCGTCAGCCGGGCGCCCTGGAGCAGGGGGCGGGTCTCGTCGACGTACACCGTCTCGACCAGTCCCCGGCCGTGCAGTTCGCGGATGACGCCGAGCGCGGTGCCGATGCCCGCGGTGGCGAGCGCGCCGGTGTTGCAGTGGGTGAGGATCCGCAGCGGCCGGTCGGCGGCCACCCGCTCGACCAGCCAGTCGGCGCCGGCCTCGGCCATGGCCCGGTTGGCCGCCAGGTCCTGCCGCAGGATCGCGTCGGCCTCGGCGAGCACGGCGTCCCGGCCCTCGGGGATCCGCGCGGCGACCCGGTCCACGCAGACGGCGAGGTTCACCGCGGTGGGGCGGGCGGCGCGCAGCCGGGCGACGGCGTCGGCCAGGCGGCCGTCGGTCCAGTTCTCCCGGCCGGCCTGCGCCACGGCCAGGGCGACGCCGTACGCGCCGGCCGCGCCGATGGCGGGGGCCCCTCGCACGGCGAGCCGGACGACGGCGTCGATGAGCGACTCCACGTCACGGATGTCCAGGCGTCGCAGGGTGCCGGGCAGGGCCGTCTGGTCGATGAGGGACAGGGAGGTGCCCGTCCATTCGACGGCACGCAGTTCGTGGCTCACGGGGCTCTCTCCGGAGAGGGGTCGGGGCGGAAGGACTCCGGCGCGTCGGACCGGTCGTCGGCGCGGCCGTCGGGCTTCGTGCGGTGCCTGCGGCGGACCGCCGTGAGGGACGCGGCGACGCTGACGGCCGACAGCGCCGTGAAGAAGACCCAGATGGCGCGGTCCCCGAGGGACTCCTGCAGGCGCAGTCCGGTGAGCGGCGCGATCATCCAGGCAAGGAGCTGGCTGCTGGTGTAGCCGCCGAGGTAGGCCCCGTGCATGTGGGGCGGCGCCAGGCGGGCGACGGTGGCCTGCATGGTGGGCACCCAGAGCATCTCGCCGAAGGCGAAGACGAGCACCACGAGCACCACGGCCGCGACGTGATGGGAGATCAGGAAGAACAGGAACGGCGGCCCCATCAGCAGCACGCCGACGCTCAGCGTGACGGACGCCGGCCAGGTCCGGGTCCAGCGGGTCAGCCGCACCTGGAAGAGCAGCACCACCACGGGGTTCATGGCGTACAGCAGGCCCCAGGTCTCGGGGGCGAAGCCGAAGGACGTGACCGCGATGACCGGCAGCACCGTCTCGAAGGACATGTAGACCATGAATCCGAGGAGCGTCGCCACCAGGAGCAGCAGCAGCGACCCGTCCGTGAGCACCACGCGCGCGGTCTGTGCGGTGGTGCCGTCCCGGTGGGTGCGGGCCCGGTCGCGCGGCAGCAGCCGTACGGCGAGTGCGCAGGTGAGAGCGCCGAGCAGGGCGATGCCGAGCAGGAACGCGGTCCAGTCGCCGAGGAACAGGAACAGCGCGGCCAGCGGGGGACCGACGACCACGCCGAGGTTGTTGGCGGTGCGCAGGCTCGCGTACGCCTGGTCGCGGCGTTCCGGAGGGACGACGTCCGCGACGATGGCGTTGACGGCGGAGCGTCCCGGTGCCCACACCACCCCGGCCAGGACCACCAGGCCGATGCCCCAGGCCACGCTGTGTCCGATCAGGCACAGGCAGAGGATCAGCAGGGACTGGAGGCCGGTGCTCGCCACCAGCACGCTGCGGCGGCCCACGGCGTCGGACACGAAGCCGCCCAGCCAGGCCGCGGGTGGGCTGAGGACGGCGCTGAGCAGGAACATGAGGCCCACCTGGCCGGTGGTGGCGCCCAATGCCTCGATCGCCCAGACACCCGCGTAACTCCAGAATGTCGAGAACGAGGCGCCGCTGATCAGGTGCACCACCGCCGCGCGCCCCAGTACGGGGTCCCATTCCATGCCGAGGAGCAGTTTCCCGCAGCCTCGGAGGAGGGCGGCAGGCCTTTTCGTCATGCTGGCGACTCCCATGGGTCGGGACGATTCCCCCTTCGTCACCGGAATTCCGACCGGTCCCCCGACCGCAGACTGATCCCGGGCAGCCTAACAAGGGCAGGTGAAACACCGTCAGCTCTTTCTCACCGGGCGAGAAACCGGCTTCTCTTTCTCGTCCGCCGAGAAATGGCGCGGCGACGTCCGGGGCATTCCCGGGGTGCCGAAGGATTTCACGGCGTCCAGGCCGACGAAGCGTTCCACCGAGAGCGCCAGAGTGGCCCGCAGCCGGTGCAGTGCGCTGTCGGACACCGGGAAGGCGGCTCCGCCGGCCGCTGGGCGGGACCGGCCGGGTGTCCCGGGGCGGGGCTCGCGGTCCTGGTCGGGCCGGGCGGCCGTGGCCCGGTCCGTCCAGGACGGCAGGACGGTGACCAGTCCCCCGCCGGGGCGCTCGCACAGGAGCCTTTCGGCGCCCCGGCCGCGGACCGCGCGTACCGTCAGCCGCCGGCCCAGGAGCGGATGCGGCCGGTGGGTCACCGTGACGAGGTCTCCCGGCCTGACCGCCCCGGTCACGGTCATTCCACCGGGGCGAGCAGGGCGCCGGAGCCGGCCTCCCGGACCGTGATGGCCTCCATGGGGCAGGTCTCGGCGGCGTCCAGCACCGCCTCGTCGGGTTCCGACACGGGGTGCACCACGTGGGACCGGCGGTCGCGCACCGCGAAGTGACGTCCCGCCACGGCCGCGCACACTCCGGAGCCGACGCACCGCCCCGGGTCGACGCTCACCTCCCACCGCTGCTCAGACATGCCCGGCCTCCCGCTCCCCGGCCCGGCCGGCGGTGGCCGGACGGGCCGGCCGGACGTCCCGGAAGGTGATCCGCAGCCGGTCGGGGCCGCGTACGGACACATGCGGCCGGTAGTGCAACGACGCTTCGTCCAGCCGCGGTTCGACGAAGGCCCGGGCGAAGGCGTCGAGGGCGACGGCGCCCTCCATGCGGGCCAGCACGGAGCCGAGGCAGAAGTGGGGTCCGGCGGCGAAGCCCAGGTGCCCCGGATCGCCGCGGGTGATGTCGAAGCGGTCCGCGTCGCGGTGCTGCAGGGGGTCCCGGTTCGCGGCTGCGAGCAACAGCAGCAGCGGCTGCCCCGCGGCCACCTCGTGCTCGCCCAGGGTGAACGGCTCCCGGGCGATCCGGGTGACCATCTGGGCGGGGGCGTCGTAGCGCAGGACCTCCTCCACCGCGGCCTCGGCCAGTTCGGGACGCTCGCGCAGCAGCTGGAGCTGGGCGGGATCGCGCAGCAGGGCGAGGAGGCCGTTGAGGATCAGGTTGGCGGTGGTCTCGTGGCCGGCGACCAGCAGCAGGACGCAGGTGAGGATCAGCTCCCGTCCGGTGAGCCGGTCGCCCTCCTCCTCGGCGGCGATCAGCTCGGACAGGATGTCCTCGCGCGGGTCGTGCCTGCGTTCCTCGATGAGGCGCGTGAAGTAGCCGACGAAACCGTCGCGGGCCTCCTCGACCTTCTCCTCGACCTCGGTGGTCAGCTCGCCGGGGGCCAGTGCGGGGTCGACGGTGAAGGCGATGGCGTGTGCCCACTTCTCGAAGACCGGGTGGTCCTCGCGGGGCACGCCGAGCATCTCGCAGATCACGCGGACGGGCAGCGGGTAGGCGAAGCCGGAGACCATGTCCACGTCCTCGGCGCCGCTCGCGGCGATACCGGCGATCAGTTCGTCCACGATGGCCTGGACGCGGGGCCGCCAGCGCTCGATGACCCGCGGTTTGAACGCCTTTCCGGCGAGCCTGCGCAACCGGGTGTGGTCCGGTGCGTCCAGGTTCAGCAGATTGGGCTGCTGGGGGACCTTGGTGATGCCGGCGCCCAGGCGGTTGCTGCTGACGCGGGGGCTGCGCAGCACGGTCTCGCAGTCCGCGCGCCGGCCGACGACGACGATGCCGCTGGCCGGGTCGGTGAAGGGGGACGCCTCCCGCAACTCCCTCAGGAGGGTGTAGGGGTGGGCCCGGGAGGCGTGGTCGGCGAGCCGGGCCAGGCCGGTGGCCACGGTGTCGGTCGAGGTGGTGGTCATGTGCGGTGGACTCCTTTCGGGGCGGGTGCGCGGGGCCGTCGGGGCGAGGGTGTCGCGGTCGCCGTCACCGGCCGTGGAGCGCGCGCACCATGCGCACCAGGGCCGGCATCGTTCCCGGGCGCCGGCGGAAGGAGGTGGGCTGCATCAGCGGCCGGAACCGCCGGCGGGTGACGGCCTGGGTGCGGGTGAACTCGCGCAGCCCGTCCGGTCCGTGGACCCGGCCGAAGCCTGACTCGCCGACCCCGCCGAAGGGGACGGCGGGCATGCCGGCGAAGGCGATCACGGCGTTGACGGAGACCATGCCGGCCCGCAGCCGGGCGGCGACGCCGCGGCCGCGGCCCCGGTCGCGGGTGAAGACGGACGCGCCCAGTCCGTAGCCGCCGGCGTTGACGCGCTCCACGGCCTCCTCCACGGAGGCCACCCGGTTCACGACGAGCACCGGTCCGAAGGTCTCCTCGGTGACGGCGGCCGAGTCCTCCGGCACGTCGGCGAGGACGACCGGGGCGACGTACGGCGGGGTGACGGACCGCGGGCCGCCGAGGACGGCGCGGGCGCCGCGGGCCAGCGCGTCGCGCACATGGCCGGCGATGACCTCGAGCTGCCGGGGCAGCACGATCCTGCCGAGGTCGGCGTCGGGCCCGTCGCCGACACTCAGGGCGCCGGCGCGCTCGGCTACCAGGTCCAGGAAGCGGTCGGCGACGGTGTCGACGACGTAGACGCGCTCCAGGCCGACGCAGGTCTGCCCGGCGTTGGTCATCGCCGCCCAGACCGCGGCGTCGGCGGCGGCGTCGAGGTCGGCGTCGGCGGCGACGACCATGGCGTCCTTCCCGCCGCCCTCGATCACCACCGGCGTCAGGTTGTCGGCGCAGGCCGCCATGACGCGGCGTCCGGTGGCGCTGGAGCCGGTGAAGGAGACCTTGTCGACGGCGGCCCGGCACAGCGCCTCGCCGGCCGCCCCGTCGCCCGTGACGACGTGCAGCACCCGGGTGCCGCCGCTGACCTCGGCCAGGGTGGCCGCGAGCCACTCGCCGGTCCTCGGGGTCAGTTCGCTGGGCTTGAGCACGACGGTGTTGCCGCCGGCGAGGGCGGCCGAGACGGGGCCGACGGGGATGAACGCCGGGTAGTTCCAGGGGCCGATGACGCCGACGACGCCGAGCGGCCGGTACGTCACCTCGACCGCGTGGTTGAACATCAGCAGCCCGGGCGGGACCCGGCGGCGGCCCAGGACCCGGGCGGCGTGCGCGGCCGCCCAGCTCAAGTGCTGGGCGACGAGGACCACTTCGAGACGGGCGTCGTCGGCCGTCTTGCCGGTCTCGGCGCGGATGAGGTCGATCAGCTCGTCGGAGCGGCGCAGCATCAGCGCGCACCACGCGTCGAGGACCTTGCGCCGTCCGGCGAAGCCGAGCGCGTCCCAGCCGGGCTGCGCGCGGCGGGCGGCCGCCACCGCCGCGGCGACGTCGTCCGCCGGGGAGGGTGCCGGGCCGGCGGCGGACGAGGCGGCGGGGCCGGTCACCGCGGTCATGCCCGGCCTCCCCGTTCGCGCGGCTCGAGGTGGGCGAGCACCTTGGTCAGCGGGCGCAGCGAGATGGCGGTGTCGCCGTAGCGCAGGAGGTCGCCGGGGACCAGTTTCAGCCGGAACCGCTGGTGGATCATCGCCGTGATCATCCGCAGTTCCAGCAGGGCCATGAAGTTGCCGATGCACATGCGCGCGCCGGCGCCGAACGGGAAGTAGGTCATCCGGGGCCGTTCCCCGACCCGCTCGGGATCGAAGCGGTGCGGGTCGAAGGCCTCGGGGTTGTCCCAGTAGCGGGGGTTGCGGTGGGAGACCAGCGGCGAGAGCAGCACGGACGAGCCCGCGGGGATGTGGAAGCCGCCGAGTTCGTCGTCGGCCACGGCGTCCCGGGGGTAGATCCAGATCGGCGGGTACATGCGCAGGCTCTCGTCGACGACCCGCGCGGTGTACGGCAGCCGCTCCACGTCCTCGGGAGTGGGCTCGGCGCCGCCCAGCACCCGGTCGAGCTCCTCGTCCAGCTCCTCGGCGACGGGCGGGTGGTTGGCGAGGGACACCAGGGTCCACAGCAGGGCGACGGCGGTGGTCTCGTGTCCGGCGAGGTAGATGGTGAGCATCTCGTCGCGGATCTCGTCGTCGCTCCAGCGGGCGCCGGTGACCGGGTCGGTGGCCGCCTCGATCAGCTCCATCAGCGGCCCCTCACCGGTGGCCGCGTGCCGGTCGCGGATCTCGGTGACGAGCCGGGTGAAGATCCGCCGGTCGCGGGCGATGAGCCGGTTGCGCCGGGTCGGCAGCCACGAGGGCATGAACTCGGCGGCCGAGCCGTGCTTGAACATCACCTCGATGACGTTGCCGACGATGTCCTTCAGCACCGGCGCGGCGGGCCGGATGTCGTAGCCGAACAGCGAGCGGCTGAGCGTGACGAGGGTCAGCCGCAGCGTCTCGGTGACCAGGTCGACGGGCTCGCCGCGGCGGGCGCGGACCTCCCAGTCGTCGAGCATCTCCTGGGTGGCGCGCACCACGTTGGGGCCGATGGCGGCGACCGCCTTGCGCAGGAAGACCGGCTGGACGGTCCTGCGGTGGGCCTTCCAGTAGTCGCCGTCGGTGGTGAGCAGCCCGTCGCCCATGACGATCCGGAACTGCTCGTAGAGCACGCCGCGCGTGTAGTTGGCGTTGTTCTCCTTCAGGACCCGTCCCACCGCGTCGGGGGCCGTCACCAGGTGCACGGTGTAGGGGCCGAGGCGCAGCCGGGCGACCTCGCCGTGGTCGCGCTGGGCGCGCAGCAGGAACTGGGCGGTGTCCGACTTCCACTGGGGCAGGTTGCCCAGCAGGGGGACGCCCCGTGGGCCGGGGGCGACCGCGCCGCCGGGTGCGGTCGCGGGGGTCGGTGCCAGGCTGGTCATGTCTGTCGTCACCTCGTTGGTTCGCCGGGGAAGCTGCCGGGTCCGCCGCTCACGGCACCGGGAACTGGCGCCGTATGAACGCGTTGTCGAAGATCCGGTCCGGGGTCAGCCGGCGCAGCGCGATGGTGCTGGCGGCGAGGAAGCCGACCGGGTAGCGCGAGCGCGGGGAGCGGGACCGGGCGGCCCGGACGATGGTGCCGGCCACCTGCTCGGCCTCGATGGCGAAGGTGCCGGCGAGGGTCCTGCGGGTGCCGTTGTAGATGCTGTCGTAGTAGGCCGCCGTCCGTTCGTGGAAGCGGCGGTACGGGGAGTCGTCGCGGGCCCTGCCGTGCGGGATGTGGTCCATGAACCGCCGGCCCCATGGGGTGCGCACCGGCCCCGGTTCGACGAGCACGACCCTGATGCCGAAGGCGGCCACCTCGAGCCGGAGCGCGTCGCTGAGGGCTTCGACGGCGTGCTTGCTCGCGTGGTAGTAGCCGCCGCCAGGGGCCGCGTACCGCCCGAAGATCGAGGAGACGTTGACGACGGTGCCGGTGCCGCGGGCGCGCATGCCGGGCAGCACCAGCTGGGTGAGCCGGACCAGGCCGAAGACGTTGGTCTCGAACTGCTCGCGCACCTGCTCCAGCGAGGTCTCCTCGAAGGTGCCGGACAGCCCGTATCCCGCGTTGTTGACGAGGACGTCCACCGCGCCGTGCTCGGCCTCCACGGTCTCGGCCGCGGCCTTGGCGGAGTCGGGGTCGGTGACGTCGAGGGCCAGCGTGTGCAGGCCGCGCACGGCGAGTTCGTCGAGGGTCTGAGGCTTGCGGGCGGTGGCGTAGACGCGGTGGCCGGCGGCGTGCAGGCGCAGCGCGGTGGCCCGTCCGATCCCCGACGAACACCCGGTGACGAGGGCGATCGGGCGCTGAGTCATCGTGCCTTCCCCTTTCTGGGGCCTGATGGGTACGGAGAGGGGTGTGCTGGGTGCGGGAGGGGGGCGGCAGTCCGGGGCGGGGAGGGGGGCGGGCGGGGGGGGGGGGGGCGGGGACCACGGGGAAGGGCCCCCCCCCCCCCCGGGGGGC
>NZ_JBEZVJ010000005.1:192108-201688 GCF_040636935.1 Streptomyces sp. NPDC032940
GCGCTGCCACCACCGGGCAACCCGTTTACCTTTCGAGAAGGATCTTCGGACTGCGCGGGCGGCCGGGGGCGGGCATCGACGGGAACGCCCCCGGCCGCCCGGGGTCGGCAGGCGGAGCCGTACGGCGGCTCCGCGCGGGTCAGCCCAGGGCGCCCAGCTGCTGGGCGAGCTCCATGCCGTCCATGGAGAACCAGCTCTCGACGATCTTGCCGTCGACGAAGTGGTCGATGACGATCCCGGAGATCTCGATCTTCCGGCCGGACGCCGGGATGCCGTAGTAGTCGACGCCGGAGTGGGTGCCGCGGGCGGTGAACCGCTGGACGACCTTCTCGCCCTCCTCGATCCACTCGTCGACGACGACGTGCAGGTCGGGGAAGGAGGCGCGCTGGATGCGGACCCACTCCTTGAGGTGCTCCACGCCGTCGAAGCCGTCGGCACGGGTGCCGTGGCTGATGTGGTCCGGGACGGCCTTGGCGTAGACGGCGTCGAGGTTGCCCTTGTTGAGGCATTCCTCGTAGTAGTGCTCGAGGACCTTGCGGTTGGCGCTGACGTGCTGGGTGTCGCTCATGTCGTGGACTCCTTCGAAGGGATCGGGTGACGCGGTCGTGGTGTGGTCGTGGTCAGATGCGGTTGGCCGTGAGTCCGCGGATGCGCAGCACGGTCCGGCCGCTGTCCGCGTGCCGGGCACGCCAGACGCCGAGCGACGGGTCTCCTTCCAGGCGGACACGTCCTCGGGCGCGAGCGTCGGCCGCCGGGAAGGAGAGGTGGCGGACGGTCAGCGGGTCGTGGGTGACGGACAGTCCGGGAGTGCGCTCGGCGACCGCGCGGACGATGTTCTCCAGCGCGGCGACCGGCACGAGGCACGCGGGCGGCTGGGGCACCACCCACAGGTCGGGTGCCGTGCAGTCGCCCGCCTCGGCGACGATCCGGTGCGCGCCGTCGGGGCGCCAGCGGACCACCGGTACCACCCGCCCGTGCCAGCGGAGCACGGGCGCCGCGGTGAGCAGGGTGGTGCCGGCCGGGCCGGTGCCACGCCCGACCGCCGGACGTCGCGGGCCGGGCGCCGCGGGCCGCGCGGCGTCCGCGCCGGGTTCGCCGAAGACCAGCCGAAGGCCGGCCGTCTCCGCGGCCTCCGTCGCGGGGCCGGCGGTCTCCACCCGCCGGAAGGTGACGTCCACCCGCCAGCGGCCGTCGGTGCCCTGCCGCCCCCGGACGTCCCGGCGCAGGCGCAGCGGGCCGCCGCCCGGGCAGCGCAGCACGCTCCACGGGACGCTCAGCTCCTCCACCGCGTGCAGGACGTGGCCGGGCAGGTCGGCGGGGGTCACCCACTCCGCGCCGCGCACGGCGCTCTCCAGCAGCATGCCTAGCGGCACGGCGGGCGTGCCGTGCACGGTGAAGTCGCCGATCGCCGGGCTCGTCGCGGGGTCGAACGTGACGACGGAGCACAGGCGTTCGTGCGGCCCGAACACCTCCGGTTCGCCCAGGTGGAAGACCTTCGGGTAGGTCTCGGCGTACCCGGGCAGGGACGGCGGCACCGGGTATCCGGTGGCCTGCACCGGGTCCAGCGCGCGGCCCAGCGGACCGACGAAGGTGATCTCGCCGCGGCTGCCGGCCCGCAGCTCCGCCTGCCAGTGGTCCAGGCCCTCGGAGAGGTCGAGGGCCGCCATGTAGCGCAGGCTGGCCTCGAAGTTGGAGATGAGTCCCACCCGGGCCCAGGTCGGCCAGGCCAGCGTCATCACCGGGTACGGCAGCCGCCGTTCGGCCCACAGGCCGAGGCGGGCCAGGCACTCGTTGGCGGCCGCGTAGTCGAACTGGCCGACCATGCCGCCGAGCCGCCCGGTGAGCGAGCCGACCGTGCACAGCAGTTTCAGCGGCCGGTCGCCGAGGGCCCGGACCAGGTGGACGAAGGAGTCGACCTTGGTCGCGACCACGGCGGTCACGTCCTCGTCGGACTTGTTGGGCAACCGGGTCGGCCGGTCCACGCCCGCGTTGTGCACCACCGCGGTCAGCTCGGGCAGCCCGGCGACGAGCGCCCGCACCTGGCCGGGGTCGGTGAAGTCGCACTGCCGGTACTCCAGCCGCAGCCCCTCGGCGCGGGCGGAGCGCAGATGGCCGACGAGTTCCCAGGTGCTCTCGGCCCGTGCGATGTCACGGCGGATGTCGGCCACGGCACGCCCCTGCCGGTGCGCGGCCCACAGCTCGGCCCGGCGCTCGCCGAGCCGCTCGGGCGTGTGGCCGTCCCAGGTGTCCTCGGCGGGCAGCCGCCCGCGTCCGGTCACCACCACGCGCAGGCCCGACTCGGCGCACAGCCGCCGCGCCAGCGCCATGCCGATGCCCCGGCTGCCGCCGCTGACCAGCACGGTGTCGTCGGGGCCGAGGCGCACGGCGGGCGGTCCCGGGCGTACGGCGTCCGGGGTCAGGGTCCAGCGCAGCCCGTCCCGGATCCCGATCTCGGTCAGGCCCGGCCGGCCCAGCTCGTCGCCGACGAGCCGGGGCAGCTCCGCGCGGTCGCCGAGGGCGACGTCGAGGACCCGCACCCGGCAGTTGGGCAGCTCCCGGTGCAGCGTCTTGGCCAGCCCCGCCCACAGTCCGCCGAGGGGCTGGGCGATGTCGTCGTCGGGGTGGTAGCCCATGCCGCCGCCGTGGTAGGTGACGGCGAGATAGGTGAGCCGCCGTGCCGAGGTCTCCCGGCTCCACTCCGGGTAGCAGTGCCGCAGCGCGTCGAAGGTGCGCAGCAGCGCCGTGCGCCATCGGCCGGTGCCGGGGACGGCACCGGCATCGGCATCGGCATCGGCATCGGCATCGGGTGAGAATCGTTCCGCGAGCGTCAGGTCGACCAGAGTGTCGGGTACCGGGCCGGGCGCGGCGGCGGGGCCGGGCAGCACGGTCGCACCCAGGGCGCGCAGTTCTCCGCGCACCCGCTCCGCGTCGTGCGCGTCGCCGCCGAGGACGAGCACCCGTCGGCCGGCGAGGCCCTCGGTGCCCTCCGGGGCGGGGGCGGGGGTGAGCCGCCACAGCATGCGGCTCACCGGACGGGTCGTGGCGTCGTCCGCGCCCGCGCCGGCCGAGGGCCGGTCCCCGGAGGGGCCGTCGGAACGGTCGTCGAGGAGCGGAAGGCCCGTGAGCGTGGTCATGCGGCACGCTCCCCCGCCGCGGCCGGCCCCTGCTCGGGCGGACGCACGTCGCCCGTCTCCGGGTCGAGGTATCCGATCACGGTGGCGTCCAGGTCCTTCATCTGGGCGACGACGTGACCGCCGGGGGCGACGGCGACGAACCGGTTGCCGGTCCGCGGCGCGGCCGAGAACCCGGGTTCGGTGACGTACAGGTCCAGCGCTCCGTGGGTCTGCGCCAGCTCCAGGTCGTTGGCGCCCTGGTAGAGGTCGATGCGCCGGACGGACAGCGGGGCGGCGACCGGGACGAGCCCGTCCACCGGGTCCAGCACCCCGGTCCGCGCCAGGGCGTCCAGCAGCACGGCCGGCATCAGGAACTGCCGCCAGGGGCCGGTGGCGGGGTCCAGCCGCGGCCGGAACACCGCGCGGGCGCCCAGCCGGTGGCGCCGGGTGCCGGTGGTGGCCCGGAAGGGTCCGCTGAGCAGGACCGGGGCCGACGGCTCGTGGTAGGGGTCCACGACGGGCCGTTCCCCCTCGGTGTCCCACGGCTGCCACTTGGGGGCCGTGGTGAAGGCGTCGGCGACCAGGACCCGCACGGTGAAGTGCGGTTTTCCGGAGACCAGCAGCACGCCGGACGGGGCGATCACGTCGTGGGTGACGGAGACCTCCACGGTGGTGAGCTCGCCGACCCGCTCGGTGATCCGGGCCGTGATCTGCTTGGGCGCCTGCGAGACGCCCTCCCGGACCTGGAGGAAGTGCAGGAAGCGCAGGTCCTCGAAGGCGACCACGCAGCCGTCCGGCACGAGGGCGAGGGCGGCCTCGGCGGCGATCTCGGTGACGAAGGTGCCGGGCAGCGTCGCCACCCCGCGCACCAGGTGCCCGGTGAGATAGCCGTCGGTGTCCAGGTCGAAGGGGCACTCGAACCGCACCGTGCCCTCGTGGTCGCCGGCGTCCGCCGGGACCGTGCGGCGCAGATAGAACCGGCCCCGGGCGGGCCCGCCCGGCTCCCCGGCGCCATCCGGCCGGCCGGTGAGGTACCCGGGGTAGAACGACTCCACCGTGGCCCTCTCCGCCGTGCCCATGTGCACGAGCGAGGGGGTGCGGTCCGCTGCGCCGAGTTCGGCCAGGAAGTGCCGGACGCCCTCGGCGACCGGCATGTGGCTGTAGGAGCCCGCCCGCCTGAAGTACTCGCGGGTCAGCTCGTTCGCGCCCATCCCGACCTCGTCCCAGAGGGTCCAGCCGATGACGAACTCGTCGGTGCCGGTCGTCCGCGCGGCGAAGGCGGCGGCCGTGGCCAGGTAGTCGTTGCCGGAGGCGTAGTCCGGCTCGCCGCGCTGCCCGAAGTGGCCGAGCAGGGACCCGAAGTCGCACCACAGACGCGGCGGACGGCCGGCCAGCGCGCGATGCAGATTGCGGTGCGCGACCAGCTTGAGGTCGCGGATGCTCCGGAACTCGCCGAAGTCCTTGTCCTCGATGAGCGCGGAGCGGTTCAGGCCGGGCGCGTTGACGAGCAGATCGATCCGGCCGTGCGCGGCGTGCACGGTGTCGAGGGCGCGGCGCACCGACGCCTCGTCCCGTGCGTCGCAGTGCAGGTACGTCACCCGGCCCGCACCGCTGTGCCGGACCATCCGGTCCAGGTTCCGCCGGGCGGCGCGCGCGTCGGCCATGCGGTCGAAACTTCTGTTGATCTCGGCGACGGTGCGGCCGCCCGCCGCGAGCTGCTCGCGGATGTACCGGGCCCGGGTGGCCGCGAACTCCTCGTCCGTGCCCTCGAAGGCCGCGGCCGGGTAGCTGTCGACCGGGTTGCTGCCGAGGGCGTAGATCCGGCTGCCGTGGCGTTCGGCGACCGCCGTGAGCAGCTCGGCGGTGATGCCGCGGGCCCCGCCCAGGGCGACCACCACGGACTCCCGGTCCAGCGGGGCGGGCCGGTCCTCGGCGGCGGTGGCCGGCCGGGCGGTGAGGGTGGGCACCCGGCGTTCCTCCCCGTCGCGGTGGACGACCGGGAAGGTCCGGTCGCAGGCACGCTCGGCGGCGATCAGCGCCGCCGCCTCCTCCGGATCGGCGGTGGCGGTCAGCAGGGCGAAGCAGGCGGCGTCCGGGCGTTCCAGACTCACGCACTTCAGCAGGCCGGTGAAGAGGCCGGCGAGCGGGTGGACGGTGCCCTGCGGCTCGGCGCCGAGGAGGGCGAACACCACGGAGGCGGGCGCCTCGCCGAGGTCGGCGTACCGCTGCTGTACGACGAGGAAGGCCAGGTCGTGCAGGGCGGTCAGGCCGGGGTGGTCCGCGGTCAGCGCCGTGTCCGGCGGCGCGGACGCGGTCAGGTCGGTGACCAGGACGACGTGGCGGACCGGGCGGTCCAGGGCGTCGAGTGCCGCGCGTACGCCCTCGGGGGTGCTCGCCACCTGCCGCAGCCCGGGCCGGCCGGCCGGGACGGGCGTGGTGCTGAACACGGCGCAGTCCGCCGCGTTCCGGGCGAGGTGTCCGGCGAGGACGGGACGGTCGGTGAGGACCAGCGCACCGTCGGGCACCCCGGCGGGCACCGGGCCGCGGGGAGCGGCGGGCGCGGGGGCGAGGGTGACGGCGTAGCGCTCCACGAGATCGGCGGCGGCACCGGCCGTAGCGGCCCCCGTCATGACGGCCTCGCGCTTGACGGCACCGGGCGTCGCGACCACGCCTTCCGCGGCCCCGGTCCCGACGGCACCGGCCGTCACGGCCCCGGGCTCCGCGGCACCGCGCTCGACGGCACCGGCCGTCACAGCCCCGGGCTCGACGGCACCGGGCTTCGTGCCACCGGCCCTCGCGGCCCCGGTCACGGCGGCCTCCAGCTCGGCCGCCTCGGGCACGGCGGCCCGGGGCACGGCGGTCTTCGCGGCCTCGGCCGGCAGGGCTTCCGCGTCCTGCTGGTCCGGTGCCGGGTCTCCCGCGGAGACGACGAGGTGCGTGGCGCGGTCGTGGCCGTTCTCCCGGCACTGGACGCGCGTGGTGGTGCCGGTCCGCTGGAGGGCGCGCAGGATCTGCGCCCCGCCCGCGGCGCCGAGGTAGTGGCCGTATCCGCCCCTCGAGCCGCAGTCCAGGACGTCCGGTGCCGCCTCGCCGGTGACGGCGGCGTCGGCGTCGCGCACGTCGGCCTCGTCGACGAAGCCGAGGACGCGCAGTCCGGCCTCCCTGGCGGCGCGCTCCGTCGTCAGCCCGAACAGGAAGGCGCCCTCGGCCGGTTGCACCGGCTCCTCGAAGACATCGCCGAGCAGGCCCCCGAGTTCGGGCAGGCTGTTGCCGTTGATGCCGCCCGCGAGCACGAAGTCCAGCTCACCGCTGCGCAGATACCGTACGGCCGTCGCGAACGCCGACACCGTCGAGGCGAGTCCCGCGTCCACGGTGATGTTGGGCCCCTTGAGGTCGAAGTAGTTCGCCACCCGGGCCGAGATGATGTTGGGCATCATCCCGGGGAAGGAGTCCTCGTTCGACGGCGGGACCAGGGCGCGGACCCGTTCGCGCATCCGCTCCAGCAGCGGCGTGAGCTGCGCGCTGCCGGCGAGTTCGGGGTCCTGGCGCAGGGCGTGCCCGATGTCGTCGAGGTAGCAGCGGTTGGCGTAGAGCATGGCGGCGCGGGTGGGGCCCATGTGGCCGACCACCACGCCGGTGCGCTCGGTGTGCCGCTGCCAGAAGTCGCCGAGCCGGTCACGGAGTTCATGGGCACACGCCAGGATCATCAGCTGGCAGCGGTCGATGGTCCGTACCGTCGCCGGAGGCATCCGCACCTGCTGGAAGGGCGGCGCCGGATACTGCTCCCCGAAGCTCTGCTCGACGTCCCGTTCCCCGGCCAGCCATCGCAGGACCTGGTCGCGGTCGTCGATCCCGGGCAGCTTGACCGACCAGCCGACCACGGCGATGCGGTCGGCCGCGGGCCGGGCCACGGCGGCCGTACGGCGTCCCGCGCCCTCGGAGCCGCCGTCCGGCGTCGTCTCCTCGCTCAGGACGAGGTGCGCGTTGGTGCCGCCGAAGCCGAAGCCGGAGATCGCCGCCGTGCGGGCCCGGCCGGGGACGGCGGGCCACGGCCTGGGGCTGCCGGAGATCTCCAGCCGCGTGCGGTCCAGTTCGAACGCCTCGGGTGCCTCGGCGAACCGGTACTGGCCGGGGACCGTCTCCCCCTGGAGCGCGAGGACGGACTCGATGAGCGAGACCACGCCCGCGGCCCAGCCGGTGTGCCCGATGAGCGACTTGTTGGAGGTTACGGCGGTGGAGCGGCTGTTGCCGTAGTGCTCCCGGAGCGTGGTGAACTCCGCGAGGTCGCCGGCCGGGGTTCCGGTGGCGTGGGCGTTGACCCAGTCGACGTCGGCCCCGTCGAGGCCGCCGGCCTGCAGGGCCCGCTCCACGGCCAGGTTCTGCCCGGTGGAGCTGGGCGCGTAGATCGCCTTGCCCTTGCCGTCCGAGGAGGATCCGAACGCCTTGAGCACGCCGAGGACGCGGTCCCCGTCGGCCCTGGCCCGGCTGAGCCGCTTGAGTACGACCACGCCGGCTCCGTCGGCGAAGATCACGCCGTCCGCGTCGGCGTCGAGGGCGTGCACCGCGCCGCGCTGGGACAGGCCCTTGAGCTTGGAGAACAGCACGGTCCCCCGCGGGGCCAGCGCGAAGGCGCCGCCGCACACCGCGATGTCCTGCTTGCCCATCAGCAGGCCCTTGATGCCGATGTCGATGGCGTAGAGGGAGGAGGAGCAGGCCGTGTCGACCATCTGGAGCTGGGTGTCGTCCGGCAGGATGCCCGCCATCGCGGTGTGGCCCACCTGATGGGGCAGGAACCGCGGGGCGTCGGTGGCGCCCCGGTGGTAGCGGCCGGAGAGGACCTGGTCGACGCGGCCCACCAGGCGGGCGCGGGCCTCCTCCGTGAGGTCCAGGCCGGCGGCGATGTCCTCGGTGAGGTGCCGGGCGGCGTTCAGCACGCCCGCCTCCTCCAGGTGCTGGCTGCCGTCGGCGGTGTAGCCGACGTGGAAGGAGAACCGGTCGGAGTCGGCGACGCGCACCCCGTCCAGGGCCTGGACGAGTGAGTGGCGCAGCCACAGGGTGGTCAGCTCGGTCTCGTCCGGCGACTGCGACAGGCCGTCGAGGACGGCCCGGCCCGGCTCGAAGTCGGTGATGAACACGCAGGTGTCCTGGTAGGACTTGTCCTCGGCCGACCGGTCGGGCGAGGAGAACCTGGCCCGGTCCCAGCGGTCCTCGGGCACCTCGATGAACAACTCGCGTCCCGTGGTGCGCAGTTGCCAGAAGGCGTCGGGACTGTCGGCTCCGCTGACGACGAGCCCCATGCCGACGACGGCTATCTCGTCGTCCTCGGGGAGGCCGGCGTCCGCGTCGGCGTCCGCGTCGGCATCGGCGTCCGCGTCGGCCTCCGCAGGGGCCGGGACGGCGGGCCGGGGCGCGGCCGGCGCCGCCTGCACAGCCGCGTCCGGGCCGGCGGTGACCGCCGCCGGTGCGGGAGCGGCCGGGAGGCTCGCCGGAGGTGCGAGCAGGGGCGCCCCCAGGGACAGCCCCCCGTCGGCCAGGACGACCTGGCCGGTGATCCAGCGGGCGCGGTCGGAGGCGAGGAAGGCGACGACCTCGGCGAACTCCTCGGGCGTGCCCAGCCGGCCCAGCGGGGTGCTCGCCGCGACGGCGGCCTGCATCGCGTCGGCGTCGGGGAAGGCGTCGGCGACCTCGCTGACGAGCATGGCCGCCGAGGCGGTGTTGACCCGGATGCCGAACGGCGCGAACTCCACGGCGAGGTAGCGTGCCGCCGCCTCGACCGCGGCCTTCGCGGGGCCGCAGGCCAGGTAGTTCGCCATGACGAGCTGTGAGCCGCCCAGGGCGGAGATGTTCACGACGGAACCGCCGCCGGCCCGCCGCATCAGCGGGAGCGCCGCCCGGGCACAGCGCAGGCCGCCCTTGAGGTTGGTGTCGAGCGCCTTGTCGAGATGGGCGTCGGTGACCTCGGGGCCGGCGACGAGCGCGCCGTCGGCCGCGTTGTTGACGAGGATGTCGAGGCGGCCGAACCGCTGCTCGATCTCGGCGAACATCCGGTCGACCTGCTCGGGCCGGGCCACGGAGGCGCGGAGCAGGTCCACCCGGGCGCCGCGGGCGCGCAGTTCGCGCTCCGTCTCCTTGGCCTGCTCGTGCGAGTGGAAGTAGTTGACGAGGACGTGGGCGCCGCGGTCGGCGAGGGTGACGGCGATGGCCTTGCCCACGTTGCGGGCGCCGCCCGTGACCAGTGCGATCTTGCCGGTGAGGTCCTGCATGGACGTGGTTCCTCCGGTCCGCCCGCTCATGCCGAAGCGCCCTGGAGCCGATGGCCGCTCAGTTCGTGGTGGATGAGGTCGGCGATCTTGTCGAGGGTCTCGTAGTCCGCCAGCCGGAAGTCCGCACCCCGCGGCGGCAGCCCGAAGTGCTCCGACGCCCGCGACAACAGCTCCACCTGCTTCACCGAGTCCACCCCCAGCTCC